>CAYFKI010000017.1:3575-12844 GCA_964343525.1 uncultured Cyanobium sp. | reverse complement strand
GCTGCCTGGCTCAGCCAGCGGCCCACCTCCCGGCAGTGCACGGCCACCTCAGGCCGCGGCGAGAGACCCTGGGCCACGGTTTCCAGGTTGCTGCGGGCAATGGCGGCGATGCGGCGATCTTGCTCGATGGCCACCACGGCCTTCGCGCCCCGCTGCAGCGCTTCGCAGGCCATCACCCCGCTGCCGCAGCACAGATCCAGCCAGCGGCAGCCCGGAACGGTATCGGCCAGCAGGTTCATCACCGCCAGACGCACCCTGGAGGCGGTGGGCCTGGCAATAGAGCCAGGTGGACTCAGCAACTTGCGCCCGCCGCTGATGCGCAGGGTCATGGCCGCTTCAACGCCCCAGCCAGGCCAGCCAACGCCGCAGGATGGCTTCGCCCGCGGCCCCGGATTTTTCCGGGTGGAACTGGCAGGCCCCGATCGCTCCTTGCCACACGGCGGCGGTCACGGTTTGCTCCGCAAAGGCCACAGTGGCGGTAGTGCAGGCCGCATCGGTGGGCACGGCGGCATAGGAATGCACGAAGTACACCCAGCTTTCAGGGCTTCCTTCGGGCAGTAGCGGACTAGGTTCGGCCGGGATCAACGGCTCCCAGCCCATGTGGGGAATGGGATGGCCGCTTTTGCGCGGCAGGGCTTCCACCCGTCCCTGGAGCAGCCCCAGGCCGGGGGCTTGGCCCTCATCGCTGCCTTCAAACAGCAATTGCAGGCCCAGGCAGATGCCCAGCAGGGGTTGGCCCTGTTCGCACCAGTGCTGGATGGCGCTCGCCAAGCCCCGATCCCGCAACCGCTCCATGGCCGGATCAAAGGCACCCACGCCGGGCAGCACCAAGCCATCACAGCCCTCCATGGCGGCGGCATCCGTCACAGGCACCACACAGGCATCCAGCCGCTCAAAGGCCCGCTGCACCGAGTGCAGGTTGCCCATGCCGTAATCGATCAAACCGATGCGGCGCCTGGTTGGTTCAGGGGTCACGGCCCGAGGGGCTCTGGGGACGTCAGGGCTGGCGCGCGATCAGAGGTATTTGGAGATCGTGCCGGAGAGGGTGGTTTTGGGAACGGCACCCACCACGGTGTCGACCTTCTGGCCGCCTTTGAACACCATCAAGGTGGGGATGCTGCGGATCCCGTACTGGCTAGCGACGTTGGGATTTTCGTCGGTATTCAGCTTGAACACCTTGATTTTGCCTTCGAATTCTTTGGCGATTTCATCCACGATCGGGGCCACCATGCGGCAGGGGCCACACCAGGGGGCCCAGAAATCAACCAGAACGGGCACGTCGCTTTTGAGCACGTCTTGCTCAAACGAGGCGTCGGTGACTGCGGCGGCGCTCGACATCCTTGCAGGGATCAGGGTTCTTGGAATCTAGCAAGGTTGTTTAGAGCTCACCACCTGTGGGTAACAAGCGTTGCAGGCCGTTGTGCACAGGCCTGCTGCAACCGCTTGGGAGAAGACAAAAAGCCCGGGCGCGCCGGGCTGGAGGGTGTGAGGAGTGTGCGAGCCGTAGCCCCCACAAACTCAAGATAGGCCTTACTTGCCCATCCCCAGCTGCTGGGCTTTTTGGTACACCTTGCCCTCGGTGAGCAGGGACGGGGCGACCACCACTTCCACCTGTTGCATCTCCTTGAGGGTCCTCGCCCCCAGGGTGCCCATCGAGGTGCGGATGCAGCCCAGCAGGTTCTGGGTGCCATCGTCGAGGCCGGCCGGTCCCCGCAGGATTTTCTCCAGGCTGCCAGTGGTGCCCACGTTGATGCGGGTGCCGCGGGGCAGCACCGGGCTCGGGGTGGCCATGCCCCAGTGGAACCCCCGGCCGGGGGCCTCGGCGGCCCGGGCGATCGGCGAACCGATCATCACCGCATCCGCACCGCAGGCCAGGCATTTGCAGATATCACCACCGGTCACGATTCCCCCATCGGCCACGATCGGCACGTAGCGGCCGCTTTCGGCCATGTAGTCGTCCCGGGCGGCGGCGCAGTCAGCCACGGAGGTGGCCTGGGGGATGCCAATGCCCAGCACCCCGCGGGATGTGCAGGCGGCACCGGGGCCGATGCCCACCATCACGCCGGCGGCGCCAGCGCGCATCAGTTTGAGGGCCACGTCGTAGGTGACGCAGTTACCAATCACCACCGGAACGCCAAAGTTGCGGCAGAGGGCTTCCAAATCCAGGCTTTCTTGGCCCTCGGGCCCGATGTGCTCGGTGCTCACCACCGTGGCCTGCACGAAAAACAGATCCGCACCGGCCTCGGCAATGGCTTGGCCGAATTTGAGGGCGGCCACCGGCGTGGCGCTCACGGCGGCAATGCCACCGCGCTGTTTGATTTCAGCGATCCGCTGGCGGATCAGGTCTTCCCGTACCGGCTGGCTGTAGAGCTCCTGCATCAGGGGCACGAAGGCGTCCTTGCCAACGGCCGCAATCCGATCCAACACCGGGTTGGGGTCGTCGTAGCGGCACTGCACGCCCTCCAGATTCAGCACCCCCAGGGCGCCAAGCCTGGTGAGTTCGGCACACATGCCCACATCCACCACGCCATCCATGGCGCTGGCAATGATCGGGATCTCCCGGGTGATGCCGCCCAGGCTCCAGCTGCTGTCGGTGACCGCAGGGTCGACGGTGCGACCTCCGGGCACCAGCGCAATCTCATCGATGCCATAGGCGCGACGCACCGTGCGGGAGCGTCCGAGCTGAATGTCCACCAGAAACTTCCGTATTCGGGCCAACCTATCAACCGGGCCGAAGGCCCTAGGCCTCCTGGTCGCGGCCGGCCAGGCTGCGGTTGAGGTTGCTGAAGAGCTGGTCGCGATCCTTGCGGTGCAACAGGTGGAGCACCGCAAACCGGCACAGCCACACCAGGCCGGTCAGTTCGAGCAGGCCCGGCACCAGCGGGAAGCTACCCAGGGCCGTGAGCACGGCTCCATAGAGGCGCAGCACCAGCAGCCCAGCCAGCAGCCAGCCCAGTACCTGCAGGGGTGTGCGCAGTTGCTGCCAGAGCTGTTGGGGAGCCTCACTGGCCCACCACGCCTTGAGCTTGCTGGTCAGCAGCTCCCATTCGCCGCCCTGGGGATCGGAGCTGGCGTCCGCGGCGTTGTCCCAGGGGGCGGGGTTGGGGTGCTCGTCGGCCATGGGCGCCTGGCAGGGGCAGCAAGTGAGCCGGAGCTTACGTGCCCTTTCCCTTTCCAGGCGCTTCTGCGGCCCGCTTAGGCCTCCAGGGGCACCAGGCTGGGGCGGTTGCTGAGGGGCCGCAGCGGCAACCGCAGTGGAAACGTGCCGCTCTCCAGTTGGGTCACCAGTTCGGCGGCGAGGGACGTCGCCAGCTGGGGGCTGTGGGCAGGGGCGCAGCGCAGCGATCGGTGGGGTTGGGGCCCTGGCAGTTGCAGTTGGCCGCTCAGTAGTTCGCCGTAGCTCGCCTGCCCCAGGCTTGGTTTGAGCCGGCGGGGGATTGAGAGATCCAGCACGGGAGCCTGGAGCTCGTCATCGCCGAGGGAGGCCTGTTGGGCGGTGACCCCATCGATCAGCGGCACGGCCGCCGCCATGGCCACCATCAAGGCACTGCCGTGGCCTTCGAAGAAGCAGGCGCGCACCCACTGGGGTTGCAGGGCGTGCAGATCCACGCTCACAGCGGCACAGCAGCCAGGGCTCGTGGCATGGCCACTGGCCTGGCGTTTGACCTGGGGTTGGTGGCCGCTGCCCGCACCGATCACCCAGCCGATGGCGCCACCCACCAGCACCGGCGATCCCGGGCCCAACAACGACAGCGCCGGCATGGTGAGACCAATGCTGCCGGCCCCGCCACAGGTGTAGAGCGCGTTGGCATAGGGGCCCAGCAGGGGGCCATAGGGGCTGGGGCTCAGGCCTTCGCCGCTGCTGACGGCCACCACACCGTTTTCACTGATGCCGCGGTGAAGCACCAGCCGTCCCCCGGCAATGCGCTCCAGGTTGAGCTCGGTATGCAGGTCGGCCCGCGGGTGAAGGGCCGTGGCCTCACCAATGGCTGCCAGGGGGATGGTGTCTCCCTGGAGAAGGGAGGCCAACACCTGGGCTCCTCCGCGGGGGGCGGTGCCCCCGAGGCCGCCGCCGATCGGCAGCACAAGATCGCTGCTGCCATGGCCGGTGCTGGCGTTGATCCCCGCCAGCTGGGCATCGCGCAGCCGGATCGGTGGATCGGTGGCCCCCAGGCTCACATGCAGGCTGGCCTGGTCGGTGAAGCCCGCATCGGCTGCCACCACCACATCGGTGAGGGCGTAGGCCTCGGCCAGCCCGGCCTCTTGCACCAGGTTGCGGAAGGCGGCGGCGGTGCGCACCTGCAGCTGGCCCCGGGCCTGTTTCTGCAGAAAGTGGGATTCGGTGCGACTGGGCAGGCTCACGGTGCCGAACAGTTAGGCAGAGGCGGGGGGTTTCGATAAACTGACCATTGCTTCAGTCGGTCATGCATGGCGGAAACCACCGGACCCGGTAGTTCCGACGAACGGATCATCCAGACCGACCTCCGCAATGAGATGTCGCGCTCCTATTTGGAGTATGCGATGAGTGTGATCGTGGGTCGGGCCCTGCCCGATGCCCGCGATGGTCTGAAGCCCGTGCATCGCCGCATTCTTTATGCGATGTACGAGCTGGGCCTCACCAGTGATCGGCCCTATCGGAAGTGCGCCCGGGTGGTGGGTGAGGTGCTGGGTAAGTACCACCCCCACGGGGATACGGCGGTGTACGACGCCCTGGTGCGCATGGCCCAGGACTTCTCGATGCGCATGCCCCTGATTGATGGGCACGGCAACTTCGGTTCGGTCGACAACGATCCGCCGGCCGCCATGCGGTACACCGAGTCGCGGTTGCAGGCCCTCACCACCGACGCCCTGCTCGAGGACATCGAGGCCGAAACGGTCGACTTCGCCGACAACTTTGATGGCTCCCAGCAGGAGCCCACGGTGATGCCGGCGCGCATCCCCCAGCTGCTGCTCAACGGTTCGGCGGGGATTGCGGTGGGCATGGCCACCAACATTCCCCCCCACAACCTCACCGAGCTGATTGACGGCATGTTGGCGTTGATCGCCAACCCCGAGATCGACGATCAGCAGTTGATGGCGATCATCCCGGGGCCCGATTTCCCCACCGGTGGCCAGATCCTCGGCCGCCGTGGCATTCGTGAGACCTACACCACGGGCCGCGGTTCGGTGACGATGCGCGGGGTGGCTTCGATCGAAACGGTGGAGGCCAAGGGGCGTCCCGACCGCGATGCGGTGATCATCACCGAGCTCCCCTACCAAACCAACAAGGCGTCGCTGATTGAGCGAATCGCCGAATTGGTGAACGACAAGAAACTGGAGGGGATCGCCGATATCCGCGACGAAAGCGACCGCGACGGCATGCGAATCGTGGTGGAGTTGCGCCGGGATGCCTATCCCCAGGTGGTGTTGAACAACCTGTTCAAACTCACTCCCCTGCAAAACAACTTCAGTGCCTACATGTTGGCGCTGGTCAAGGGCGAGCCGGTGCTGCTCACCCTCAGCAAAATGCTGCGGGTGTTCCTCGACTTCCGGGTCGAGACGATCGAGCGCCGCACGCGCTACCTGCTGCGCAAGGCCGAGGAGAGGGATCACATCCTGTTGGGCCTATTGCTGGCCCTGGATCAGCTCGATCCGATCATTGCCCTGATTCGCGCCGCCTCTGACACCGCAACGGCACGCCAACAGCTGCAGGATCGCCATGGCCTCAGCGAGATCCAGGCAGACGCCATCCTGCAGATGCAGTTGCGTCGTCTGACGGCGCTCGAAGCCGACAAGATCCGGCTCGAGCACGAGGATCTGGTGGCCAAAATCGCCGACTACAAAGACATCCTCGGCCGCCGCGAGCGCGTGCTCGGCATCATCACCGAGGAACTTGGGGCGATCCGCGCCAAATACCCCTCCCCGCGTCGCACCGAAATCCTCGACCTCGAGGGTGGGCTCGAAGATATCGATCTGATCGCCAATGAGCGCTCGGTGGTGCTGCTCACCGAAACCGGTTATCTCAAGCGGATGCCGGTGAGTGAGTTTGAGGCCACCAGCCGCGGCACCCGCGGCAAGGCCGGCACCAAGAGCCAAGGGGAGGAGGCGGTGCGGCTGTTCATCAGCTGCAACGACCACGACTCCCTGCTGCTGTTCAGTGATCGCGGTGTGGTGTATTCCGTGCCCGCCTACCGGGTGCCGATGTGCAGCCGGGCGGCCAAGGGCACGCCGATTGTGCAGCTGTTGCCGATCCCCCGCGAAGAGCAAATCACCTCGTTGCTGGCGGTGAGTGCCTTTGAAGAAGATGGCGTTCTGGTGATGCTCACCAGTGGTGGCTATGTGAAGCGCACCCGGCTTTCGGCGTTTGCCAACATCCGCTCCAACGGCCTGATTGCCATTTCCCTCGAAGAGGGGGATGCCCTCAGTTGGGTGCGGCTGGCCCTACCCGGCGACAGCGTGCTGATCGGCTCCCTCAAGGGGATGACCATCCACTTCCGCCTCAATGACAACGAGTTGCGTCCCCTCGGCCGCACCGCCCGTGGGGTGAAGGCGATGAACCTGCGCGATGGCGACAAGTTGGTGAGCATGGATGTGCTGCCCGCTGAGCTCGCCGATCGCGTGGAGGGGGCCGCCCCTGAGCTCGACGAGGATGCCGAGTCTGACGAGTCCGCGAGCAGTGAGGGCCCCTGGGTGCTGGTGGCTTCCGCCAGCGGCCTGGGCAAGCGCGTGCCCGTGGATCAATTCCGCCTGCAGAAGCGGGCAGGCATGGGCCTGCGGGCCATCAAGTTCCGCCGCGATGGCGATGTGTTGGTTGGCCTCAAGGTGTTGGGCGTTGGTGAAGAGCTGCTGCTGGTGAGCGAGCGCGGGGTGATCGTGCGAACCCAGGCCGATGCCATTCCCCAACAATCGCGGGCAGCCACTGGGGTGCGGCTGCAGAAACTGGATGCCGGTGATCGCCTGGCTGAGGTGGTGCTGGTGCCGCCCGCACCGGAGGATGAAGCCGGAGAGTTGGGCTCAAGTGAGCTGAGCCCTTCGCCAAGCGCTGAGTGAGCGCCGATGTGTTGGTGCTTGGTTCAGGGCCGGCGGCCCTGGCCATCGCCAGTGAATTGGGCCAAAGGGGGTTGGTGGTGCATGGCCTGTCCGCCCTTGACCCCGAAAGCCCCTGGCCCAACACCTACGGCATCTGGGGCCACGAGGTAGACCAGCTCGGCCTGCAGGGGCTGCTCGCCCACCGCTGGAGCCAGTCGATCAGCTATTTCCTAGGGGCTAACCACGCCGAGCAGGCTCCCCTGGTCCCGCTGGTGCATGGCCTCGATTACGGCCTGTTCGACAAGACGCGGCTGCAGCAGCACTGGCTGGGGATCTGCGCAGCGGCGGGGATGGTGTGGCATCGGGGCGAGGCCATCGCCATCCGCCACAGCCATGGCGACTCGTTGGTGACGACGGCCTGCGGTCAGCACCACAGGGCCCGGCTGGTGGTGGATGCCACCGGCCATCAGCCGGTGTTTGTGGAGCGGCCCGATGAGGGTCCCGTGGCGGGCCAGGCGGCCTATGGCGTGGTGGGTCGCTTCAGTGCACCGCCGGTGGCACCTGGGCAGTTTGTGCTGATGGATTACCGCAGCGACCACCTCAGCGCAGCGGAGCGGAGCTGTGCTCCCCCCACCTTTCTGTATGCGATGGATTTGGGGGATGGGGTGTTTTTCGTGGAGGAAACCTCCCTGGCCCTGGCACCGCCGGTGCCCTTCGATGGGTTGAAGGATCGCCTGCACCGGCGCCTGGCCCATGCCGGCATCGCCATCGAGACGGTGGAGCACGAGGAGCTTTGTCTGTTTCCGATGAATCTGCCGCTGCCGAACTTGGAGCAGCGGGTGGTGGGGTTTGGCGGGGCCGCCAGCATGGTGCACCCCGCCTCTGGCTACATGGTGGGAGCGCTGTTGCGGCGGGCGCCTGGGTTGGCGGAGGCGATCGCCGAGGCCCTGGCCGATCGCTCCCTGGGTGGCGCCCAGGTGGCCCAGCGGGCCTGGCAAGCCCTGTGGCCGTTGGAGATGCGCCGCAAGCATGCCCTCTACCGCTTTGGCCTCGAGAAGTTGATGCGCTATCCCGAAGGCCAGCTGCGTCAGTTTTTTGGCACCTTTTTCGGCCTGCCCCAGGCGCAGTGGTATGGCTTCCTCACCAACACCCTCCCCCTAACGGAGCTGATCGGGGCGATGGTGGCGTTGTTCGTGCGGGCCCCCTGGAGCGTGCGTTGGGGGTTGATGCGGCAAGAGGGCCGCGAGCTTGCTCTACTGGGCAGGCTTCTCAACCCCTGAGCGGATGGGCCAGCTCTGGATTGCCAACACCATCACCGATCTGATCGACGGGGATGTGCGGGAACACATTCCCCTGGAGCGCATCCCTTTGCAGGGCGATGTGCTCGGGATGGGCACCACCACCAGTTACGACAACGGTGAACTGGCCTTTCGTTACGACGGCGATGCTGGCAGGAGCCGGGTGTACAAGGCCTTGCCCGAGGGCGGTGGGGTGGAGGAGCTGATCCCCGGCGAAGGGCTCCACCATTTCCCTTACGCCTGTTTCAGTGCGGATGCCTCCAGGGGGCGCCAGCCCCTCTCGGCGGCAGATCTGGCGGCGTTGCAGATCGGCCGGGGTGAGCTCCTGCAAGAGGTCGTGGCCAGGGCTATTCACCGTCTCGTCCAGGAGCAACGGCTACCCCAGGTGCCCGTTTACGGGCTTCGCCTGGTGAGTGAGTGGCAGAGCCTGGTGTACACCGTGGCCTCCAAGCTGTGCATGGGGCAACGGCGCCGCAACCGTGCCGTCACGGTGAGCGAAGGCCAGGGCTCCGATGGGGGCGGCAGCAGCATTTACACCAGCCTCAAGCACTTTCGGGTCGGCGATGGCGCGTTGGAGTTGCCATCCGCGGCCCAACCTCTCCCCCCAGCAGCTCCTGCGGCAGGATCGGTGCCCATCACGAACCTTGGGGCCAGCCCGGCCTGGGATTGCTGCGGCTTCTGGGACACCCAGCCGGAGCTGGGCCGGCTCACCGTGCCGGTGGCGGGGGCACACCTGCATCTGCATGGTTGCAGCCTGGATCTGCGCCATGGCGGCCACCTCCACCATGAGCACCCCGGCAGCAGCCTGGCCTCTGTGACCTCCTTGGTGCTCTATCCCTTCGATCAGATCACGCTGCTTGGCAGTGATTTGGCCGTGGAGGCGCTGGCTTGGGATCCCGAAACCCAGGATCCCGAAACCCAGCCAGGGGAGGGCTCCGGCAGTCTCCGTTTTGTGATTCGCAA
>CAYFKI010000017.1:0-3475 GCA_964343525.1 uncultured Cyanobium sp. | reverse complement strand
ATCCCGAAACCCAGCCAGGGGAGGGCTCCGGCAGTCTCCGTTTTGTGATTCGCAACCGGGGTCAGCTGGATGTGAGCGATGTGGGAGTTGCCGTTGTGATGGATGACCACTACGGCTCCCATCGCTATTTGCGTGTGCCCTGGTTGGCTGCAGGAGACCACGACACTTTTGTGGTGCCGTTGCGGCTACCGAAGGGGGTTCACCAGCTGGAGGTGCTGGCCGATCCCCATGGGGATGTGATCGAGCCCATGGCCCAGCAAGGCAACAACCGCGCGGCCCTGCGGGTCGTGGTCGACTGAGGGAGGCAGGCCCGTGATCGGCGGAGGGGCCTGCCCCCGTCAACGAGACGGTGCGCTTACCCAGTCGGCCGCATTGAGCAGGGGGAACAGGCCGTCTTCTTCGCCAATGGCCTCCAGCCAGCCCTCGGGCAGGGCGGTGTTGTTGTCGATCGCATCGATCAGCCGCCAGAAGCGATCCAGGTGCCGCTCGATCCGCTCACGGGCCAATCCGGTGGTGGTGCCTGCCCGCAGGATGAAGCTCCAGTCGGAGCTTTGGGCCAGCAGCAATTCCCGGCCCGCCTGGGTGAGCAGGTCCCGTTGACGGGCGCTGCCCACGCCTGCATTCACGCGCCGCACCATGGCGGCCGAGGCCCGTTGCCATTCGGCCACCACCCAGGCGTTGGTGTCGTTGAGCCAGTAGTCGTGGTAGCCGCCCTGGCCCCAGCTGCTCGGGGAGGGACGGCACACCTGCAGGGGGCCGCCGCTGCTGAGCTCTTCCCGCAGGGTGACCAGCTGCACACCACTGGCGCTGGCTTGGCGAAACAGGGCGGCCAGGAATTGGGGGCCTTCGAACCACCAATGGCCAAACAATTCCGCATCAAACGGCGCCACCAGAAGGGGCGTGCGCTCCATCGACACCGCCAGGGATTCCAATTCGCGGGCCCGGCCGGCCAGGTAGGCCGCCGCGTGGTCGTCGGTTTTGGCCTTGGCGGCTGCCGGGTCGTAGGGCTGTTTCTCATCCAGGGGGCAGCCTTGGGCCGTCACCCGGTGCAACTTCAGCCCGAGGGGTCGGCGGCTGGAGATGCCGTGGTTGAGCAGCTCCTCTTCCGGCAGGTCCCAACCCAGGTCGCGGTGGAACTCGCGGTACACCCCATCGCCGGGATAGCCGTCGCGGGCACTCCATACCGGCAAGGTGGAGCTGCTGTCACGGCCGAAGAAGGCCGCCCCCCCAGGGGAGCAGATCGGGGCAAACACGCCATAGCGGGGCCTGGGCAGGCCATGCAGCAGGCCGTGGCCATCCAGCACGGAGTAGCGCAGCCCGCAGCCCACGAGCACCTGGTCGAGCCCCTCGTAGTAGGCGCATTCCGGCATCCAGATCCCCAGGGGCCTGACGCCCAGCTGGCGTTCGTGCTCCACCAGGGCCGTGCGCAACTGGGCCTGCACCGCTTCGGGCACCTGGCGCAGCAGCGGGAGGTAGCCGTGGGTGGCGGCGCAGGTGATCAGATCCAGCACCCCCAGCTGCTGCAGGCGGGCGAAGCGCGGAATCAGCTGGCCCTGGCACCGCTGCCACTGTTGGCTGATGCGCTGCAGCTGCTCCTGGAGGTCGTTGGCGGCGAGGACGTGCTCTTCAGGGGCCTGTTGCAGCAGGGCCTGGCGCTGCTGCAGCCAGGGCAGAAAGCGGGCGTTGAGGCTCGTGTCTCCTAGGAGGGAGAGCAGGGTGGGCGAGAGCCCCAGGGTGATCCTGGCCCGTTGGTTGCGGTCGGCGGCAGCCGTTTCGAGCACCTCGAGCAGCGGCAGGTAGCACTCCTGCAGGGCCTGGAAATACCAGTCTTCTTCCAGGGAGCCTGGCTCACTGCTGCGCACGTAGGGCAGGTGCGCGTGCAGAACGATCGCGAGGTGTCCCAGGGCCAGATCTCCTGCGGCCATGGATGACCTGCGTTGCGCCCACTTTAAGGGCTGCTTCTGGGCTGGCCCCCCGACTGCCTCCGCCTAGAATGGGTCTAACTCATAGTCAATCCGCCTAGAGGCGTCGCTATGGCCCGAGACCCCGGCCGTGTCCTGATCTTCGATACCACCTTGCGCGATGGCGAGCAGTCGCCTGGCGCCAGCCTGAATCTGGAGGAGAAGCTGGCGATCGCCCACCAGTTGGCCCGGCTGGGGGTAGACATCATCGAAGCCGGTTTCCCCTTTGCCAGCCCGGGAGATTTCAGTGCGGTGCAACGCATCGCCGAGGCGGTGGGCACGGCCGATGGCCCCGTGATCTGTGGCCTGGCCCGGGCTGCCGCCGGCGACATCAAGGCCTGTGCTGAGGCCGTGGCACCGGCGGCCCATCGCCGCATCCACACCTTCATTGCCACCAGCGACATCCATCTCGAGCACAAGCTGCGCAAAAGCCGCAGCGAGGTGCTGGCGATCACGGCCGAGATGGTGGCCTACGCCCGATCCCTGGTGGATGACGTGGAGTTCTCCTGCGAAGACGCCGGTCGCAGTGATCCGGAGTTCATGCACCAGGTGATCGAGGCCGCGATTCAGGCCGGCGCCACCACGATCAACATTCCCGACACCGTGGGCTATGCCACCCCATCGGAGTTTGGCGATCTGATTGCCGGCATCAATGCCCATGTGCCGAGCATTGATCAGGCCGTGATTTCCGTGCATGGCCACAACGATCTCGGCCTGGCCGTCGCCAACTTCCTGGAGGCGGTCAAAAACGGAGCCCGGCAGTTGGAGTGCACCATCAACGGCATCGGCGAGCGGGCGGGTAACGCCTCGCTGGAGGAGTTGGTGATGGCGTTGCATGTGCGCCGCAGCTACTTCAATCCCTTTTTGGGACGGCCGGCGGAGAGCAGTGAGCCCCTCACCGGGGTGCGCACCGAGGAGATCACCAAAACATCTCGCCTGGTGTCCAACCTCACCGGCATGGCGGTGCAGCCCAACAAGGCGATCGTGGGCGCCAATGCCTTTGCCCATGAATCCGGTATCCACCAGGACGGTGTGCTCAAAAACCGTCTCACCTACGAAATCATTGATGCCCGCACGGTGGGGCTGGCCGATAACCGCATTTCGCTGGGCAAATTGAGCGGCCGTAGCGCCTTTCGGGCCCGCCTCGAGGATCTCGGCTACAGCCTTGAGCGCGACGACCTCGACGATGCCTTCGCCCGTTTCAAAGAGCTCGCCGATCGCAAGCGCGAGATCTCCGACCGGGATCTCGAGGCGATTGTGAGCGAGCAGGTGCAGCAACAAGATGAGGCGCGCTTCTCGCTCAAAAGCGTGCAGGTGAGTTGTGGCACCAACCTCCAGCCCACGGCCACGGTCACCCTGGCCACCAGTGATGGCGCCCTGATCACCGAAGCCTCCATCGGTACGGGCCCGGTGGATGCGGTGTGTCAGGCCCTGAATCGCCTGGCCCAGGTGCCCAATGAGCTGGTGGAGTTTTCGGTCAAGTCGGTCACCGAGGGCATCGATGCCATGGGGGA
>CAYFKI010000016.1:9833-13391 GCA_964343525.1 uncultured Cyanobium sp. | reverse complement strand
TCCGCCTGACCATCCATCGCCGTCACCCCGCCCGCCACAAAATCAATCAACCGCTGGGCCTCGGCGGTGTCCATCGCGCCGGCCTGCACGATCACCGTTTTCAGCTCCCGCACGTTGTGCACAATCCACTCCGCCTCTTCAAAGCGGGTGGGATGGAACACCACCACCTCAGGGAGACGTTCGCCAAAGGAGCTGGACATGGCAACGGCAGGGGAGGCTCCGGGCTGGGAGGCGTGATAGGGGTGGCCTTAGGGGTTGTGGGTGCCCAGGCGATCGGCAACCGCCCGGCGGCAGACGCGGCGGAACGGCACCAAACCAATGCCGAAGAGGTCTTCGAAGGAGTGGTTGGCGCTCATCACCGAGCTCAAACCGCAGCGGCTCACCTGTTGCTGCAGGGTGCACTGCGGTTCGCGGGCGATGCGATCAAACAGCCGGCTGAGCCGCACCTGTTGCAAAGCCTGGTAGGGGGTTTTGCCGCGGCAATGGTCGAAACAGAGATCGAGCCACTCCTCATTCACCCCAAGGGTGGCCGCCATCGCATCCAGCGCGATCGACTCGCCGAAGTGATCGCCGAAGTAGCGAACGGCCTCGTTCACCACCGCCGTCTGATCCGACAACGTCACCGGCGGGGGGCTTGCCGGAGCCTTGGGCAAATGGCGGCGGGCATTGGGGCCCCGGGGCTTGCTGCTGCGGGCAGCTGCAGATTGGGGAACCACACGCATCGTCTTTCCTCCTTCCATCCCTCGAACCCAGGCATAACCAGGCGCCAAGGGCCTGGCAAGGGGCGGTGCTTAAAGCAGGATCAATCGCAATGATGGTGTGGCCCGCTTGCAAGCCCGGCTTCGATGACCGACCACAAGATCAAAAGCCGCTTTGATCGCCGTCATCTGATGTTGCTGCTGGTGGCGATGGCCTGCGTGGGCGGCCTGGTGCTGTGGGTGGGCGAGATCGATCTGGGCCTCGATCAACTGCTCACGCCCCAGCCCGCCGCGGCGCCGGCGCCGCATCCGTGAGCACCTGCTGGAGCTGGCTGGCGAGGCTTTCGGCACTGCGCAGGGCGCCTTCCACCCGGCCAAACCCCACACCCGCCACGTAATCGCCGCAAAAGGCCACCTGGCTGATCGGGCAGAGCGTCAATTCGCTTGGCAGACCGGGGGCCACGGGGAAGGCGGCTGCCCAGCGCATCATTTGCCGTTCATGGCGGTTGAGGGAGGAGAGCCGCGCCTGCCAAAGCGCGGGATCCCCCAGCCAGGGCTCAAGGGCCTGCACCACGGCGCTCACCAGGGCCGCAATCACCTGCTCTTCCTTGCCCTCATCCGGCGGCAGCTGCAGCAACTTGGCCACCGCCGAGTGGGAGCCATACACATCGAGATGGTCGGCCGCGAAGGCATGGCTGGAGTGGGCCACCACCGCGCAGCGTCCATCGGCGAGGGGCTGAATCGCGATCCGGGCCAACCCCCAGCGCTGCTGGGCGGCGGCATCGAAATTCAGCAGCCGAAAGGGCAAGGCC
This sequence comes from uncultured Cyanobium sp., assembly GCA_964343525.1. Taxonomy (GTDB): domain Bacteria; phylum Cyanobacteriota; class Cyanobacteriia; order PCC-6307; family Cyanobiaceae; genus Cyanobium_A. The sequence continues at coordinate 11,881 of CAYFKI010000016.1, read as the reverse complement.
AGCCAGGGCTCCACCCAGGCGGCGGGCAACACAAACAACCCATTGGTGCGGGCTTCCACCCGGATGCCGGCAATGGTGGTGAGGGCATGGTCGAGCTGCCAATCCGCCAGGGAGGCGGCTGCCGCCTTCAACGGCACCTCCGGCCAACCAAACACCGCTTGGCTGCGGGGATGGGCCAACAAGGTGCTGCTGAACACCAACCAATCGGCTTGGCCCAGCAGGTTTCCCTCCTGGTCCAACAACTGCCAGGCGCCCTTGGCCGGTTTGTTGAGGTGGCGCACCAGGGTGCCGAAATGGGTGTCCACGGCGGGGGCGCCCAGCGCCGCGCCGGCGCTCTGGGCCAGCTCGAGCAGGCCCCGGCAGAGCTGGTCCATCCCGCCCTGGCCGCCGAGCAGCTGGCCGCGGGCGTAGCCATCGGGTTTGCCCAGCTCCAGCCGGTTTTCGCCCTCCAGCAGGGCCAGATCCCCCTGGAACGGACCAATCCAGCCGCCAGCGAGCAGGGGTTCCAACAGGGCCGGAGCCGGCTGCACGGCCAGGTTGAACAGGGGGGCGCCGTGATCCAGCTGGGCCTGGGGGTCGTCGCGGAAACGGCGCGTGCTGGCCCTTCCCCCAGGGCCTCGACCGGTTTCCCAGAGGCTGATCGGAGCCTGCACTCCCAACCGCCGCAGCTGGGCCACCAGGGCGCAACCAGCCACTCCGGCCCCGATCACAGCGATCGCTTGGGGCATGCGACCCAGGGGAACCTCCGACCTCTCTTCAGGATGCCAAGGGATGGGGCCAGCCGGGGGAATGTTGCGGATCCCTGTGCGCGGCCAAACCGCTTCAAAGCGGTGACATCAGGGCCTCAGTTGTATTCGCCGGGGAGGTCGTTTTTGCGGACGGTGACCCGATCAAAGCGCTGGCCAGAAGCCCGCAGCAGCTCATCGCCGGAGAATTCAAAGCCGAGCTTGAGGGCAATTTGGGCCACGTCATCGGCCGTGGCGGCCGCTTGAACCTGCTGCTTAAGGCCGGCATCGCCCTGCATCCGCAGCAAAAACGCGCTCAATTGCTCGCGGGACATGGCCAATCAAACCGGGAATCGCCCGCCAGCATGACGAAGGATGTGTGGTTTTGCCCACGCAAACCCCCAAAGGGCAGCCCAACAGCTGCCAACGGCTTAATAGTCGCTTAAGATTTGATCATCAGCCTCTACTGGCTCGCTCTGTGCACGAGAACCACCCGGTCCTGCTGTCTCTCGACGCCGAGCTGAGCAGTCTCCGTAGCGCCTACGAAAACCATCCCAACGAGCAAACCCGTTACCAGGTGGCTCGGCTGGAAAGCCTGATTGAGCAGTGGGCTCCCCAGCGGGCCAAAGCCGCCTGAGCCAGCCACGGCACAGGGCTTCCATCCTCCAAACTTGCCTGATCTGCCCTGGTTAGAGGCTTGATCACCCCGGCCCACTGGATCACCCTGGCCCAGCTTTCGCCTGCACTGGTCACCAAGTCGTCGCTGTTTGGCATCGGCATTGCCTTCAGCCCCCTGCACATCGGCGTTGTCACCCTGCTGTTGCTGGGCAAATCGCCCCTGCAACGGGCCCTCACCTACGTGGCCGGCTGGGCCACCGCCAACGCCCTGGCGATCGTGCTGTTGATGGCCGTGGGGGAAGCCTTTTCGATCAGCCTCAACCACGGGGGGCGCGAACAGGTGTTGATCGACCTACTCGGCGCCGGTGCCCTAATCGGTTTGGGGCTTTACCAGCTCACCCCCCAGGCCAACATCGGCGAAGAGGGCATGGCCCTCAAGCTGATGAACCAACTACCCGACTTCAGCACCCTGGCGCTGCTGGGCGTGGGGGCGGTGAGCGCGGTGCTCACCCCGGAAAACCTGGTGTTTTACCTCAAAGAAGCGGGGCTGCTTCTGCTGAATGAACCCGGGCTGAAGGCCGATGCGGAAGTGACCGGCCTGTTCACCCTGATGGCCAGCTCCCTGCTGCTGCTGCCGCCCCTCGCCTGGCTGGTGAGCAATGGCTCCATCCGCGAGGGGATCACCAAGCTCGAAGACTGGCTGCA
>CAYFKI010000016.1:8456-9733 GCA_964343525.1 uncultured Cyanobium sp. | reverse complement strand
GCCACGCCTGTGATGGCCGTGAGAATCAACGGCGCAGCCGCGATGGGAACGATGGCGCGGTGGGCGCTGCGGGAGCTTTTGAACATGGCCACTGGCGGCACAGAAGAACAAGGGGTCGCGCCCGGAAGTAGCCCACCACGAAGGCGAACGAGCACCGGGCCGGGCAAGATTAGCTACTGCAAATGAGAATTGGTTGCAGTAGTCAGCATCAGGACGGCGGGCTGCAGGATCCCTTCCAGATCCGCACCTTCTTGTTGGCAGGGAAGTAGGTGATCCGCCGCAACTGGCACACCTGCGAAGGCTTGCCGCCGCCGCTGTAGCGGACGTCGCCCTTCAGACAGGTGAAAGCAGGCATCTGGTACGGAGACACCGGCAGGGTTTGGTCACTGCATTGGGCGAGATGGGAGAAGGTCAATTGCTGACCGCCCGGCCAACCACGCTGGGCGTTGAGCCATCGCTGGAAGCCAGAGGGCAGAGGATCAAACGGAATCGCCTGCAGTGGCCCCGCCACACCAACAACAACGGAGGCAAGACAGGTCGCTGTCCAAGCAAGAGATTTAATCCTCATGGTGGCTAAAGCGGTTGTAGAGAAAATCAAGGGCGCTGTTGCGCAGTTCGTAGTAACGGGGGTCTTCCATGATGTCTTCTCGGCTACGGGGCCGAGGGAATTCGATGTCCAATACCTCGCCGATTCCCGCCGCCGGTCCATTGGTCATCATCACCAAACGATCGGCAAGGAAGAGGGCCTCATCAATGTCATGGGTAATCATCAACACTGTGCACTTCTGGGTATTCCAGATCTTGAGCAGTTCTTCCTGGAGCTCTTCCTTTGTGATGGCATCGAGCGCCCCAAATGGCTCATCAAGAATTAGAACCTCCGGGCGAATCGCCAGGGCACGGGCGATAGCCACCCGCTGCTTCATGCCCCCAGACAGCTGGGTAATTAATTTGTCGGCAGCGGTTGTCAAGCCAACCAGCTCGAGATGCTCGAACACGATCGCCCGCTTCTCCCGTTCAGGAAGCTTTGGCTTCACCGAATCAATCGCGAGATACACATTCTCAAAGGCTGTGCACCACGGGAGTAGGGCATAACCCTGGAAAACAACCATCCTGTCTGGGCCTGGCTTCTTAATGGGCTGGCCCCGAAGCAGAACCTGGCCAGTCGTGGGCTGAGAAAAGCCAGAAACCGTATTCAAAAGGGTGCTCTTACCGCACCCAGAGTGACCAATCACACAAACAAACTCACCCGCCTTTACTTCAAAATTGATGTTTTCAAG
>CAYFKI010000016.1:0-8356 GCA_964343525.1 uncultured Cyanobium sp. | reverse complement strand
CTGAAGTCCTGATGGAAGGAGCCATTGAGATAGGCGATGGGATCATCTGGGCTAAAGGGCACGCCATCAAACAGCTCAATGGATTGACGCTGATAGGACACATCCTCAAGACCGAGTTCCCTCGCCGCCGTGCTGAAGACAGCGACTGCGCAGATTCTTTCGAGAATTTCGACGTAATTGCGCGGGAAGGGAATTTCGTTCCAACGGGCCAGTTGGGTGATGATCCAGAGATGCTCACTGCGGCTGGGCCGATTGACGCCGGGGCCGAAAAAGAGCGTGTGGGGCTCTGGAAGGCGATCGTCGCAACACCCCGATGAGACCCCAAAACGAATCAGCTCAGGCTTCATGCCGAGGTAACGCCGATCACTCAGAAGCTGGCTGAGCTCATCCCAATGGGCGGGATCGGCGCAGTAGCGACAGGCCTCGAGCAACGCCTTGGTTAGGGCGATGTGGGTGTTGGGATAGGCCAGGGCCCAATCCTCACGAACACCGAGCACCTTGCCCGGATGGCCGCTCCAGATCTCAAGATCTCCAGCAATTGGGAAACCATGGTCTTCCCGAGCGGCCCTGTAGTTCCAGGGTTCACCCACGCAGTAGCCATCCAACGAGCCATCCTTCAGATCCGCGAGCATCTGGGCTGGCGGAATGGTTTGAAGCTGAACGTCCTGATCGGGATTGATCGCATTGGAGGCCAGCCAGTAGCGCAACAGGAGGTTGTGCATCGAAGCCGGGTGCACAATCCCCATGGCGTGGGGCTCTCGGTTGGTTCGCAGCAGGTAATCGCGGTAATCCGCCACGGTGCGAACCCCTTGATCGGCCAACCGCTTGGCCAAGGTGATGCCATTGCCATTCCGGCTGATCGTCAGCGCTGTGACGATGGGCGTGGGATCGCCACCATGGCCACCGGCCGTCATCCAGGTCGGCATCCCCGAGGGCATCAAGGCTGCATCCAGGGTGCGATCGAGCAGACCATCGGTCACCCCGCGCCAGCTGGTTTCACGCACCAACTGCACCGAATCCAACCCATGCTTGGCAAAGAAGCCCTTGGCTTCAGCCACCGCTAGGGGAGCGCAAGCCGCCAGGGGCACAAAACCCAGGTCGAGGTTGACCTTTTCCAAACCATGGCGCGCCAGCACCTTGTGGGGTTTGGCCTGCCACTGCTTGACCCGCTTCTGGCGGTTGAGGAAGTAGATGATCTCCGACCTGAGGCTGTAATAGCTCGGGTGGTGAATCACCTCCAGCCGCTGACGAGGCCTGGGAATATCCACCTCGAGAACACCGCCGATCTTGGAGCCCGGACCGTTGGTGAGCATCACGATCCGATCGGAGAGAAGCACCGCTTCATCCACGTCATGGGTGACCATGACAGCCGTGAGTGCGTGCTCATTGCAAATCTGCATGAGCTTCTCCTGCAGATTGCCGCGGGTCAGGGCATCGAGGGCTCCAAACGGTTCATCCAGCAGGAGCAGTTTGGGCTTGATCGCCAACGCACGGGCGATGGCCACCCGCTGGCGCATGCCACCTGATAGTTGGAGCGGTGGTTTATCGGCGGCATGGCTGAGGCCCACCATCGCGATGTGCTCCGCCACGACGGCATTGCGCTCGCCAGGGCTAAGCCCAGGCATCACCTCATCCACTGCCAAGGCGATGTTCTCGCGCACCGTGAGCCACGGCAGCAGCGAGTAGTTCTGGAACACCACCATCTTGTCGGGGCCTGGCCGCTTCACGGATTCGCCCTCCAGCAACACCGTGCCATCGGTGGGGAGGTCCAGCCCGGCAATCATGTTGAGCAGGGTGCTCTTACCGCAGCCGGAGTGGCCAATCAGCGAGACGAACTCTCCTTTTTTGATCTCAAAATTGATTCCCTTCAGGGCCAAGTAATTGCCACCACCATTGAGGGGGAAATCCTTGGTGACATCCTGAATCGCAACAAGTGAAGTCATGGCATCAGAGACAATGGATTAGAGGAACAAAACCAAGTTCAACGGCCACCAGAGATACGGGTTTGAATCCAGGCAATACTCCGATCAAGAATCAGACCAACTGCACCGATCCAAATCACAGCCAGCACGATATCGGTCACATAGTTTTGCTGATAAGCGTCCCAGATAAAGAAGCCGATTCCGACAATTCCAGACATCACAATTTCAGCTGCAATAATGGCAAGCCAAGCCAAACCAATGGAGATCCGCAGTCCAGTAAAGATGTAAGGAAGGGCCGAAGGAATCAACACTTTGGTAAAAAATCGACGGTTGGACATTTGCAGAACCAGGGCCACATTCCGGTAGTCCTGGGGAATTTGCCGCACGCCTTCAGCTGTGTTGATGAGAATGGGCCAAACCGCCGTAATAAAAATCACGAAGATGGCTGCAGGCTGGTTTTTCTGAAAAACCACAAGGGCAATCGGCACCCAAGCCAGAGGCGCCACCATGCGGAGGAATTGAAAAATGGGATCCAGAGCACGGTTCATCACCGTATTGAGGCCCACATAAATGCCGAGAGAAATCCCTACAACAGCGGCAATGATGTAACCCTGGGCAACACGACCCAAGCTGGCAAGCGTCTGCCAAAACAGCCCCTTATCCAAACCGCCTCGGTCGTAGAAAGGATTCAGGATCATTTCTCGCGTGCGCTCATCGGAGAAAAGATCCAAAGGGCCGGGAAGCCTGGATAAGCCCAACGTGGCACTCAACTGCCAGGCGAAAAGAAAACCAAACACACCAAGCAGGGGTGGCAGCCACAGGCGTCGGTTGCGCCGCAGCCAAACAAGAGGCTTAGAAGCTGAAGAAGACTGGCTCGAAGCGTTCGTCATGGTCGTGATGTCCTGAAGGATCGGTGGTTTTCTGAGAGGAGAGAGAAAGCAAGGATGGGAGACGCGTGGTGAAGCTAAGCAGCTTCACCACGCGCCCATCAGGAAAGATCAGCGCTTGATCTTGAGACTGTTCAAGTAGGCCTGGGGATTGGATGGGTCATAAACAACGCCATCAAAGAAGCGCTCCTTGCCACGGCTATCGCCCTTGGGGATGTCCTTAGCAGGCACTCCCAATTCCTTGGCGGCCTGCTGCCAGATATCGGGCCGGACCGTGGCATTGTTGATCCGCTCAACATCCTTAAGATTGCGAATGGTGTTCGGATAGAACTTCCAGCGCAGCGATTCCACCAAGAACCACTTGGTGAGACTCTTGTAGGGATAAGAAATCACACCCCTGGGGCTATTCCAGAAAAGAGGGGCTTTGGCCGGATTGGTTTCGGGAGTCTTCTTCACGCCGATCTTGAAGCCACCCTTGAGTGACTGATCAATCAACGATGCCTTGACGTTGAAATAATTACGAGACGAGAGAATCTTCGCCGCATCGGCTTTATTGGTTGGTTTATCCAACCACTGCTGGGCTTGGATCACGCACTTCACCAAAGCCACAGTGGCTTTGGGGTTCTTTTTCACCCAGTCGGCACGAAGGGCAAGAAACTCCTCCGGATGGGCAGGCCACATGGCAGCTGTGGTGGCAGCCATGTAACCGAGACCATCGTTCACAACCCGAGCTGGCCAGGGATCACCCGTGGAGAACAAGTCCATCGTGCCGTTGCGCATGCCCGCAACGGTCTCCGCCGCAGGGACTGTCAAGAGCGAGACTTGTTTATCTGGATCAATCCCACCAGCCGCCAGCCAGTAGCGGATCCAGAACTCCTGATTGGCTTTCGGGAAGGTGTAGGCAGCGCGAAACTCCCGCCCGTTCTTTTTCTCATACTGCTTGAAAAAATTACGCTCTCCCTTCAGGTCGAGACCAAGTTCAGCACCCTTGACCGTGTTGGAGGCTGCAATGCCGTTACCCTGGCTGGAGAGTTGGGCCAAAATCAACATCGGCACTTTCTTGCCGTTGGTGATCGCCCCCTCACTCAGCATTTGGGGCATCGGCAGCTGCCACTGACCCCCATCAATCCCACCACCGCCAGAGCCAATCACCACGTTGTCGCGGGCGGCAGGCCAGCTGGCTTGCTTGGCTACCTCGAGCTTGGTGAGACCCTGCTGCGCACAGAAGCCCTTCTCTTTAGCAATGATCAAGGGCGCCGATTCAAGGATGGGGATGTAACCCAGCTTGACCGAGGTTGTTTCAAGTTTTGGCGCAGCTAGCGATGCGATTGGTGCCATCACCAATCCACAGGTGGCAAGGCTGCTCAACAATGCAGTACGTCGCTTTTGGTTGGACATGGGAGGTGGTAGTAAGGTGAGCCAAGTCAACGAAGCAAAACCAATCGAGCGAGCAAGCCGATCATTCCCTACGAAAAAGCACAACAAAACTGCGGCTTTTAGCCGTTATGGGAAGAACTGATTAATTGCAGCTCTTGGTCGTTAGCAATGAAAGGTGATTGAGTGGATAGAAGACCTTCAAACGTTCACGGAAAGATAGGGGATGAGATTCGTGCTTTTGGTCACTCAGAGCCCGCGAATCACGATAAGGATCCATTATCGGAATGATGGTCTGGACATACCTGGCACCCCAATCGAGTAGGCAAAGGCTCTAGAACTTTGACAAGACTTGGCTCACCATGGCCGCAGCAGATCATCCTCTCCCAACTTTGAAAGCAGTCCTTGAAACCTGAGTTTTCCCAAGGTCTTCGTCACGGTGACACGGGTCAGACCGGTCATGATCGATAAATTGTTGTGCGTCAAATTCATGCCAGCCATGGACAAGCTGATCCCCTGGCTATTCACCCTGCCGTAGCGTTCGCCAAACCAGAGCAACAGATGCAGGAGCCGCAACTCCGCAGACTTCAGACCCAAGATTTTGAGATAGTCAATGAGCTGAGCATTGAATTGCGCACTGAATTCACGCTCCTCTTCCATGCTGGGAGTCACCTGCTCCAAGTCAACCGCTGAAAGCGCAACAACCTCCAAACTGGTTGCCTTGATGCACTGGGGAATGAACAGCTCCCCTGGCCCCCAAATCCCCAAAATCTGTGGCTCATCTGCTACACCCCAGCTCGATGCCGCCAGATAGCCATCTTGAACGAGCCAATTCAACGTGCTAGGGAGCCTCTCTCCTGCACTGAGCTGGAATCGCATCGTCACAGCAGGCATCTGGTTCGGGGTTCTCAAGGTCACAGCTCTCGGCTTCAGCTGCTGAGGGGGAAAACGTTTTTGCATCCGGCTAAGGCCCCAATGCTTTTCGCCGAAAGCGTAGGGATGCTTGACGGGCACTTTGGTCAAGGCTTTGGTGTGCCAAAGGCGATCTTTCAATGAGTCCTGCTAATCAAGGCAATGGGATCGATTGTCAACTCAGCTACCGAGCTTGGTATTCCGAGAACCCAAATTGCAGGTAGGGCTTTCTACAGTGGAGACGTCCTGGAGGCATGAGCCCGTTGGCACCATCCAACGGGCTTTTTTATGGGCATTGCCATGCATTTCTTTGGACGTGAGATCGCCCTAGCCACCCTCCATGGAAAAGAACGGGTGCTCACTCGCCCGCTTTGGCATGGCCTTGGACTCACCCTTCGGCACGCCTCTGGCATCGACACCAACCAATTTGGAACGTTCGGTGGCGAAATTCCGCGCACAGCCGACATGGTTAAGACTGCTGAGCTCAAAGCCATTGCCGGTCTTGAAGCTCTTGGGCTTGATCTGGGGATGGCCAGTGAAGGGGCTTTTGGGCCCCATCCCTCGGTTCCGATGGTTGCAGCTGGATTCGAGTGCCTTGTCATCGTCGATCGACGAGACAACCGCCTTTTTGTTGAGCAGAGCCTCCACCTGTCGACCAACTTCAGCTCCACGTCAGTAGCCCGTTTCGCCGAGGCCGAAGGTTGGTTACGCCAAGTTGGCTTCCCCAGCCATGCCGTGATGGTGCGGCCCCACGGCCTCAAGCCAAACGCCATGGCAGCGTGGATGGCCAAGGGCGTCGTCGATTCAAAGCAGCTCGCTGATCTGATTCAACAATCTGCGACCCAGTCGCCCCTTGGGAAAGCTTGGCTGGAAACCGACATGCGGGCCCATTGCAATCCAACCCGCATGGCCAGCATCCGAAAGCTGGCGTTTGCACTTGTTCGGCGGATGCGGGAGCCATGTCCCACCTGCCATGCGCCAGGTTTTGGCTTGGTCGACACCCTGGCTGGGCTGCCCTGTGCCAGCTGCGGTTTCCCGAGCCGGCTGGTCTTGAAGGAAATCGTCGGGTGTGACGTCTGCGGGCATCAAGGCCAACGCCCAAGACAGGATGGCCTAACGCACGCAGATCCCACCTATTGCGACATCTGCAATCCCTGAGCACCGTTGGATTAGCAGCGATGATCAAAGCTGACCCATCAACCCAACGGTTGAGCTCCGTTCCCAACATGGCCCCAACCACAAATTGAGCCATGGGATTGTTGGTTTTGCTCGCCGTGAGCTGGCTCAGTGCCCGCACCTTGCTCTTGCTGCTACAGGTTCAGCGGAGCAGCGATGCAGCTCAACTGGGCAGCCTGTTTCAGCAAGAGCTGCAACGGCGTGGTTTGATCATGCCGCGCTGGACAACATTCGATGCCAACGGCCCCGGCGCAACGGATTAAGCCTCCAAGTAGTCGACCATCCTGTGACGTAGCTCTCGGATGGAAGCCGTTGCCCGGCGCTCAATGCCCCGAATGCTGTCCCGGGTGACACCCATGCTGCGAGCCACAGCACTCACGGTCATCGGCGTTTCCTGTTGGAAGCCATAGCGCAGTCGAATGAATTCGGCTTCTTGGCTGGGTAGCTCCTGGAGCAGGAGCTCCAGATCCTGAGCAAGATGTTGGCGGGCGAGCTCCTCGGTCGGAGGGGTGGCACCACAGGCAACCAGTTCAGACAAGCTGAAATCACTGTCTTCTCCGGGGGTGCTGTCGAGACTGATGGGTTGCTGGGAGCGGAACAACGCCTCTCGGATATCCAAGGGCTTCAGCCCGGTGTGATCAGCGAGTTCGGCCACGGAGGGCATCCTTCCCAGTTGCTGCCACAGCTGCTGCTGGGCACGACGCAATTTGCTGAGGATTTCACCCACGTGAATGGGAATCCGCACAACCCGGCTCTTGTCGGCGATCGCCCGGGAAATGCCTTCCCGGATCCACCAGTAGGCATAGGTGGAAAATTTGTAGCCACGGCTGGGGTCAAACCGATCAACGGCCTTGATCAGCCCGAGATTGCCCTCCTGGATCGCATCCTCCAACTCAAACTGACGGGTGGCGTACTTGCGGGCGATGGTCACCACCAGGCGCAGGTTGGCTGAAACCATCCTGTTTTTTGCCCGCTGACCGCCACGCAGACTTCTCTTCAAGGCATGGGGAGTCAAGCCAGCCTCGGCAGCCCAGGTCTCTGTGCTGGGAGCCAGGCCACCGGAGCGGAGGGTGAGTTCTTCTTGAATGTCTTCCAGCTTGTGGAGTGCCTGCACGCGGCGCGCAAGGCTGATTTCTTCGTCGGCCGTCAACAGCGGGATGCGGCCGATGGCACGCAGGTGACGGGTGAGTGCGTCGCAGCTTGTCCGTTGGGGCTTCTGTGGCGCAGGCATCGGAGAGATGTCTGAATTTGGGGTCGGCGAAGACTAGGGAAGAAAAATTAGAGCTGGGGCCCCCAATCGACCCATCCAAGACATCCCAATTGACTCAATTAGCCGGCCTTATCAATAGAAGCCCGTCACCCTAAAAGCTCCGCTTATCGGTGCAATCAACTCTCCGGAATCAACCAACAAGGTCCGTCCAAATTGTGCTACCTGCAAACAGCTAAGGGCCTGGCTAGCCCTGGGCGCACCTAGCCATGGGCATTCTTCTGCCGGCTCCACAGCCGCCAGATTTTTTCCAACTCCAAGTACAAAAAGAACAGCAGGCTGAAGCCCACGCAGATCAGCAGGTCGTGGCCAGCCAAGGGCGTGGTGCCAAAGAAGCGCGATAGCACCGGCACATACAGCAGCAGGAGCTGCAAGCCGGAGGTGAGCCCCACCGCCGCCAGCAACCAGGGGTTGGAAAAGGGCGCCACCTGGAGCAACGGCAAATCGCTGCGGGCCGAGAGGGCATGGCCCATCTGCGCCAGACAGAGGGTGGTGAACACCATCGTCTCCCAGGGCGCGTCGTGGCGGGCGGCATAGAGCATCAGGCCAATCACGATCACCGCAAACACCACCCCAATGCGCAGGATGTAGCGGCCAATGCCGCGGGCAAAAATCGATTCACCCGGGGCCGCCGGGGGGCGGTCCATCAGGCCATCCTCCGCCGGTTCCAAGGCCAGGGCCAGGGCCGGCACCCCATCGGTGACCAGGTTCATCCACAGGATCTGCAGGGGGGTGAGCGGAACACCCACCAGCCCCAAGAGGGGAGCCGAGGCAATGGTGATCAACTCGCCCACATTGCTGCCGAGGATGTATTTCAC
>CAYFKI010000015.1:1355-13472 GCA_964343525.1 uncultured Cyanobium sp. | reverse complement strand
AATTTCACAGCGGTTCGGGCCTGACCAATGGTCATGGTTTCGTAGCCCGGAATGCGGGCCATCTTCACCGGCTCACTGCCGAGGGGGTAGAGGTAGCGATCAAAATCAGCCGAGGTGGTGGACCCTTTGTTGTCGGGTTGCACCGAGAAAACGTGCCCACGGCGGAACAGCCACTGGGCATCCTTTTCGCTCCAATTGGCCTGATCGGCCGTGAGCATCACCCGTTGGCTGCCGCGCGAGAGATCAAGCAGGGTGACCTGCTCCATCACGCCCTTGTTGTAGCGCTGGGCATAGAAAAAGTGGGTCAGCCCCTTGCTTTCGGAGCCATCGGGATTGGTGATCTTGCCGTACTTCGAGTAAACAACATTGTCACTTTGTTCTCCGGCAATCGCCTTTCCTAAGGCTTGATTCAGCACCTGTTTGGATTGAAAGAGGGTGCTGGGCACCACAACTTCGTTAAAGGTGAAGGTGATCACCGTCATCGCCAGGGCCACCACCAGGGCTGGAATCACCATCCGCCAGGTGGCCACACCCACACTCCGAAGCGCAGTGAGCTCACTGTTGCTCGACAACTTGCTGTAGGTGAGCAGGGTGGCCATCAACGTGGCCATGGGGAACGAGAGCACCAAAAACGATGGCATCTCCAACAGCAGCACATGGGCCGCCACCTGGAGCGGCAACCCGGATTCCGCCACCTTGCGCACCAGATCAAAGACGGCACCCACCGACAGCGAGACGGCCGTGAAAGCTCCGATGCCAAACAACAACGGACCAAGCAACTCGCCCAGGAGCCAGCGATCCATCAGGGGAAGGCGGCGCCAGGATTTGTTGAGCAACTGGCGATACCGATCCGCCAGGCTGGTGAGGGTTTGCAGAGGCAGGGCGCTCATAGGCGGAAATCCTCTCCCAGGTAGTGGCGCCGCACCAAAGGATCCGATCCCACCTCAGCGGACGTACCAAACGAGAGGATGGATCCTTCCGAAAGGATGTAGGCCCGATCGGTGATGGCCAGGGTTTCCCGCACGTTGTGGTCGGTGATCAACAGCCCCATGCCCCGCAGCCGCAACTGCTCGATCAGCTGTTGGAGATCGGCCACGGCAATGGGATCCACTCCAGCAAAGGGCTCATCCAGGAGCAAATAGCGGGGTCCGCTCTCCCCTACAGCGAGGGCCCTGGCCACTTCACAACGGCGGCGCTCCCCACCGGACAGTTGGAAGCCCTTGCGGTCTTGGAAGGCCGTGAGGTGGAAGTCGTCGATCAAGGCCTCTAGCCGCTCCCGGCGAAGCTCCTTCGGGGTGGCGCTCTCCTGCAGAGCCAGGCTGAGGTTCTCACGCACCGTCAACTGGCGGAACACGCTGGGCTCCTGGGGCAAATAGCCGATTCCCAGCCGTGCCCGTTGGGGCATGGGCAGGTCACGGATGTCCAGGCCATCCATGAGGATCTCACCGTCGTCGGCACGGATCAGGCCCGTGACCAGGCCGAATGTGGTGGTCTTCCCGGCTCCATTGGGGCCAAGCAAACCGACCACTTCGCCGGGGGAGAGTTCGAGCGACACCCGGTTGACCAGGACCCGGCCGTTGATCTCCAGCACCACATCACGCAATTGCAGGCTCATGGTCGGGCCTGGGGCGTGGCGCTAGGGGCAGCCTTGGTAGGGGCACCTGGGGCAGGCGCGTTGAGCCGATAGCGACTCACGACCTGGGATCCAGCCGGAGGCTCAGCAATCAACCGCTCCTGGTTCACGAAATAGGTCAACCGCTCGGCTCGCACCGTGTGGCCATCCTCTTGAACCACATCCACATCGCCACTGAGCACCACCCGCCCCTCCTTGGTGAAGTACTGGGCCTGGCGGGCTGTGGCCACCACCCGTTGGTCGGGGTAGACGATGCGCACATTGCCTGTGGCTGTGACGACTCCGGTGCTGTTATCGGCCTGCTGCAGGTCGGATTCGATCGTCACCAGCCCCGTGGTGGGTGTGATGGCCTTGGGGGTTGCGGTGGTCGTGCCTGTTGCTTTGGTGGTTGCGGTGGTCTTGGTGATGGTGTTCGGGCCTGCAGCCGAGCTGGGCTTGCTAGCTGGCGAGCTCTGATTGATGGGAATCGCCGGTCGCAAGGCGCCTGAGGACTGGGCCAACACCGGTTTTGACGCATCCAACAAAACACCAGTGCTAACTGCCGATCCAAGGGAAACCAGGGCCAATAGCGCCAATTTCGATGACGCTGTCGCACCGGCGCGTGAGCTGGAACGACGGCCTGGTGCTGTCCAGCGGGACACGATCACAGGGAGCATGGACAAGGCCAAGCAGGTGCCCTTGTTGGGTAGGCCAGCCAATCTACAGATCAAAGCCACCTGGCTAGTGCGAAGAAGCCTGCGCTGGAATGAGTTTGGGCTGTGGCAACGCCTGCGCAGACCGACCGGCCTGCAACGCTGAAAGCCGCCTGGCCGCAAGGCTGGTCAAGGACAGCAGATCCAGACCAAGGGCTTGGGGGCCGCAGCCCTGGAGGCGTCCAAGGCCCTCGCCCATGAGGATCGTGGCGCCCCGCTGATTCCCCCGCTCCAGATGGAGCTCGGCCACGGCCAATTGCAGGATTCCCTGGAGCACGGGGCGCATCGGACCAGCCGTTTCATGCCAAAGGGCTTCGAAACCGTCGTGGCAGGCGTACCAATCCCCCTGATTAAAAAGCCCAATGGCGGCCCCCAAGCGGGGGTCCTCCATCAGGCCCTGTTCCTCGCCAGACGAGGGGTGAATCAACGACGCGCTGGTTTCTTGGCTGGAAGTTTGCGCAGCCGGATGGATTCCGGTGTGACCTCCAACATTTCATCGGGTCCGATGTATTCGAGGGCACGCTCCAGGGTCATCTGGATTGGAGCCTGGAGGGTATCGAGCACTTCAGCGCCAGCCGAGCGGATGTTGGTGACCTGCTTGGCCTTGCAGACGTTGATCTCCAAATCGGGCGGACGGTTGTGCTCACCCACGATCATTCCCTTGTAGACCTTGGTGCCAGGAGTAATGAAGAACTGACCCCGATCTTCAGCGCCCTTCAGGGCATAGAAGGTGGCTGTTCCCTCCTCGAAGGCCACCAACACCCCGTTGCGACGGCTTTCCATGTCGCCCTGCATCTTGCGGTAATCGAGGAAGGAATGGCTCATGATTCCTTCGCCGCGGGTGGCACGGATGAAATCGCCCCGGAAACCGATTAGCCCCCTGGAAGGAACCACAAATTCCAGTTGGGTACGGCCATCGTTGGTGTTCTCCATGTTCTGCATTTCCCCCTTACGCACACCCAGCCGCTCAATACAAGCCCCAACCGCCGGTTCGGGGACATCCATTACCAAGGTTTCGTAGGGCTCGTAGGGGCTGCCATCGATGGTGCGGAAAATCACCTGGGGTTGGCTCACCTGGAACTCGTAGCCCTCACGGCGCATGGTTTCGATCAGGATCCCCAGGTGCAGCTCACCGCGACCACTCACGGCAAAGCGGTCGGGGGAGTCGGTGTCTTCGACCCGCAGGGCCACATTGGTGAGGAGTTCGCGTTGCAGGCGATCACGTAGCTGCCGGCTGGTCACGAACTTGCCTTCTTTGCCTGCAAAGGGTGAATCATTCACCACAAAGGTCATCTGCAGGGTGGGTTCATCCACCTTGATCAGCGGCAGGGCCTCAGGGTGATCCGGGCAAGCGATGGTTTCGCCGATGTTCACCTCATCAAATCCGGAAACCGCCACCAGATCGCCGGCACGGGCCTCCTGAATTTCAACCCGTTGCAGACCTTGGAAGCCCAAGAGCTTGCTGATACGACCACGCTTGATGCTGCCGTCGTCACGGATCAAGGCAGCGGGCTGCCCTGATTTGATCGTGCCGTTGTGGACGCGACCAATCATGATCCGACCAAGAAAATCGCTGTAATCGAGGGTGGTGACCTGAAGTTGCAGCGGCTTTTCGGGATCGCCAACCGGCGGCGGAACATGGCGAAGGATGGCATCAAAGAGCGGCTTCATGTTGTCGCTCTCTGTTTTCATGTCGGGCTTGGCGTAACCGCCCATGCCACTACCAAACAGGTAGGGGAAATCACATTGGTCGTCGTCGGCACCGAGCTCTAGAAAGAGATCGAGAACCTTGTCGACTGCCACTTCAGGATCAACCCGAGCGCGGTCAATCTTGTTGACGAAAACAATCGGCCGCAAACCCTTTTCGAGCGCCTTTTTCAACACAAAACGCGTCTGGGGCATGGGCCCTTCGTTGGCATCAACGATCAACAGGCAGCCATCCACCATGCCAAGCACCCGTTCCACCTCACCACCGAAGTCGGCGTGGCCAGGGGTGTCAACAATATTAATTCGGATACCGTCGTAATCAACGGCGGTATTTTTGGAGAGAATCGTGATGCCCCGTTCGCGCTCAAGATCGTTGGAATCGAGCACACAGGTAGGAATCGCTTCTCCTTCGCGGAAAATTCCCGACTGATTCAGCAGGGCATCCACCAGGGTGGTTTTGCCATGGTCAACGTGGGCAATGATCGCAATATTGCGAATCGGCGTGCCGGGATGTTCGCCGCTCATGCTGAGAAGTTCCTAGGTGCTACGAGGGATTTGGGCTATCCATCACCAATGCGAGTTATGGGATGGCCAGGGTTTCAGACAGTTGTTCAGAATTCAGACAAGAGATGCTGGGTTGGTATGCATGGGGGTCTGCATCCAACGAACAGCCATTGATGTGTCTGCTCCCGTTCGGCGGCGCAGCCCTGAGAAAAGCTGATCAGCCTGTTCAACCATTGAAGCTGTGGCCGAACTCTATCTCACTCACCTGCGCCCCTTGAGACTGCCCCGGGTAACCCCGAGTCGGCTGTCCAGCTTCTCCTGTTGCCACAACTGGCGTCCAGTGATGTCACCGGCGATCGCAGCGCGGTAATGCTGGACCCGTTGCACCGTTTGCTCTGGGGTTTCATCCAACAGCTCCAACCGCAATGCGGTGACCCCGGCCGCCAGCAAGGTGGGCAAGGCCTCAGCAGCCGTTTGCGCCTGACCGTTGAACAGGGTGTTGCGACAGCCCAGATCAGCCCGAAGCGGATGCTCCGTGCCACTGCGATCCCGCAAGAGCACCCGATGGTGTTCACAGGGCCGGCCACAATCGGTGTGGTCATGGCCGTCGGAGAGGAAGGCACAAAACAGGCAATGCTCCATGTGAAACAGGGGCATGTGCTGGTGCACCGTGACCTCCACCACACCCGGCGGACAGCCAGCGATCAAATCCAACAGCTGGCCCAGGTCCAGGTCATAGCTGGCCGTGATCCACCGCAGACCCCAGTGGTCGAGGAACCAGGCGGCACTAAGGGAATTCGCCACATTGAGCGAAAAGTCACCGCCACAGGGGGCCAAAGGAGTGAGCAGTTCCAGCTGGTCGGCATTGCGCACCAGATAACCATCGGCCTGGGCCCGAAGGAGGGGCTCCAGGGTCCAGCGCTCATCGGGCCGCGTCACCCTGGCACCAGCCAGCCAGATCCCCCCTGGCCAATGGCCTCGGCCAGCGGCAACAGCTCGTTTGAGTTGGTCCGGCTGCTCCAGGTCTGCAATGACCCGATGGACGGGCTGATCCCGTAGGGCCAGCAATTGATCGAGGCTGCGCACCAGCACAACCAATTCAGGTTTCTGGCTAGGGCCAGAGGCCCCGGGTCGTGCGTTGCTCCCCCTGGGCGCCAGGGACTGCTGCAGCTTGGTCACCTGATCCTGCATCTGTTCGCACAGATCAATTGGCTGCTTCTCAGGCTCTGGGGCCTTGGCACTATCGGTAGAGATGGACGGAACCCGTTCCGCCAAGCGTTCCACCAGCTGCCGCCGCAATTGATTGAGCTGGGCGATGGGTAGGAACACTCCCTCTGGAAGTTGAACGTCAAGCCGCTCGAGCTGCCAAGGCGTGCCACCCAGACGCCCCAACTGGGTCTGCAGGCGCTCCTGGTTCAGGGCCTGGGCCGTGGCGTCCTGCAGGCAGCTAGCAGAACGAAAGTGCCAGTCCTCCCCAATCGGGGGCTGAAAGGTCCCGGCCCGCAGCAAGACCAGCACCAAGGGTTCACCAAGGACTCCTTGAACCCGCAGGTGCAAGCCGGCAGGTACGGGAGGAGTGGGCGCGTTCACCCGTTGCTTCCATTGCCGCTCCAGGGCCGGATCACTGGTCAGCCAGCAGGGTGATCCCGAACGAAGCCTGGCGCCATCCACCCGACCCGGACCAAGCTGAAGGGCCAGGCCCCGTGGGCCGCGGCGCTGAACCGCCATCACCCTGCCGCCTACTTCCTCAGGTGGCTCTAGCGCCCGGGGGGATGGGACTTCAAACACCAACCCATCGCCTGGTTTGAGATCAAAGGTGGTGTCGAGATGCCACCAACCTTGGCGATCGATGTTGGAAAGATGGCCAAGAAAGGGGCCCCGTTTCTTGCTCCAGCGTGCGTGCACCAGGGAGCGGTGGTTGACGCCCTGGAGCCAGCCGGTGGAGAGACCTCTGGAAAAACTCAACTCCAAACCCCGGCGCACCTCCTCGGGCATGGCCGCAGGGGGCGACGCCAGTTGGTCCAGGCTCTGGCGATAGGCCCCCGTCACAGAGGCCACATAACTCGGTTCCTTCAGACGGCCCTCGATCTTCAAGCTGGCAATACCCAGCTCGGCTAACTGGGGAACCAACTCCCAGGCCGCAAGGTCCTGGGGGGAGAGTAGGTAGCGCTGATCGCCCAACGATCGCTCCTCGCCATCCACGATCAACTGGTAGGGAAGCCGGCAGGCCTGGGCGCATTCCCCCCGATTCGCACTGCGCTGGCCGAGGGCTTCGCTGGTGAGGCACTGGCCGGAAAAGGCCACACACAAGGCCCCATGCACGAACACCTCCAGCGGCATCGTCAGGCCCCGGCGTTCCAGTTGCTGATTGAGCCGAGCCAAGTCTTTTAGCGAGAGTTCCCGAGCGAGCACCACCCGTTCACAGCCAAGGGCTGCGGCCTGGGCCACCCCTGCCGCACTGGTGATCGACATTTGGGTTGAGCCATGGACCGCCAGCGTTGGCGCTAGGGCCTTGGCCAAACGGGCCAAGCCGATGTCTTGGACGATCAAGGCATCCACCCCAGCCGCCGCTGAAGCGATCACCAGGTCCGCTGCGTCGTCCAATTCATCGGGGAAAACCAGCACATTGACGGTGAGGAATCCCTTCACCCCGCGCAGGTGCAGCCATTGCATGATTTCCGGTAGCTCATCGCGGCGGAAATTGGCTGCCCGCATCCGCGCGTTGAACACTTCAACGCCGAAATAAACCGCATCGGCCCCATTGGCGACGGCGGCCCTGAGGCTGTCCCAGGTTCCGGCTGGCGCTAGCAGTTCAGGAGGGGATACCACCGCGTTCAGCGACTCAGCCGCAAAGCGGGATCAAACACCTTGAGGGCTTCGGTGGAGCCCTCGTAGCGCCAGTGCCAGGGTTCGTAATTCACGCCCTGGCGGTTGCCATCGGGAAACGAGAGGGTGAATTGGTAGTGGGTGGCATTCGCCTTCAGCCAGGCAAAGGCTGCGGTTTGCTCAAAGGAGCGCGACAGGTTGCTGCCTGGGTCGGAGCCATCGCCAAGGTCCATGGCAAAACCTGTGGCGTGTTCCGAGTAGCCCGGGGGAGCACTGACCTTGGCCCGCTGCGAGGCGGTTTGGTAGCGCTCCGATTTCACATCGAAAAAGAGGTGCTTCTGCAGGCTGATGGAGCGAAAACCACTCAGCAGAACAAGGTTGATCCCATCGGCGGCAGCGGCTTGACGCATGGCGCTGAAGGCATCGGCCGCATCCCGTTGCAGGGCGATGCCAGGGGCAACCGCCACCAACTCCGACTGACTGACCTCGGCGTAGGGGAAATGCCCCAGCAGACGCCCGTCGAGACTGGGCCGCACATTGAGCCCGGCGACAGGCGGGGGTCCCAGGAGACGCCTCAGGGGTTGGGGAAAGACCAAGGCCAAACCCACCAGCAGCAACAGGGCACCGGCTGCTCCGCTGATAAAGCGTTTGGCGCCGAAGGAGCGCTTGGGGGCAGGC
This sequence comes from uncultured Cyanobium sp., assembly GCA_964343525.1. GTDB lineage: Bacteria > Cyanobacteriota > Cyanobacteriia > PCC-6307 > Cyanobiaceae > Cyanobium_A. The sequence goes on along the minus strand of CAYFKI010000015.1, from coordinate 5,432 downwards.
GGCGTGGAGCGTCGGGCAACGGGGATGTCGTCGTCGGGGGCGGCATTGGCAGAGCGGCTCTGACCTCTGGGCTGCCGACTGCTTTGCACGGAACGCTCCCTGGTTCGTTGCCCGCTGTTGAAAGGCTTGGTGGTGTCGCTCCTTGGCCCACCGCTGGCACCGATCACCTGGTCTGATCCTGCAAGCAGTAAAGATCCTAGGCGGGGAGCGGCAATTGGCCAGCAGCTCGTGAACCAACAGTGTTAGCTTCCAAAACTCATCCTTCCTGGCGGAGCGGTCTTCAGATGTTGCGTGTCGCAGTGGTCGGTGGTGGCCCCAGTGGCTCCTGTGCGGCAGAGGTGCTTGCCAAGGCGGGCATTCAAACCTGGATTTTTGAGCGCAAGCTCGATAACGCCAAGCCCTGTGGGGGCGCGATTCCGCTGTGCATGGTGGCGGAATTCGACCTGCCCGAGTCGATCATCGACCGCAAGGTGCGCAACATGAAGATGATCTCCCCCTCCAACCGGGAGGTGGATATCAACCTGGAAAACGAAGGCGAATACATCGGCATGTGCCGCCGGGAAGTGATGGATGCCTTCCTGCGCAATCGGGCAGCGGATCTCGGCGCCCAGTTGGTGAATGGTCTGGTGACCAAAATTGAAACGGGTAAAAACCGCCAAGGCCCTTACACCCTCACCTATTCCGATTACGCCGCTGGGGAAGCAACGGGGGAAACCAAAACCCTGGAAGTGGACCTCATCATTGGGGCCGACGGAGCCAACAGCCGAGTGGCCAAGGCGATGGATGCGGGTGATTACAACGTGGCCATTGCCTTCCAGGAGCGGATCAAGCTGCCGCCTGAGGAGATGAAGTACTACGAATCTCTGGCGGAAATGTATGTGGGCACGGATGTGTCACCTGATTTCTACGCCTGGGTGTTCCCCAAATACGACCACGTGGCGGTCGGTACGGGAACCATGCAGAACAACCAATCCCTGATCAAAGGCCTGCAGGAAGGGATCCGGGAACGGGCCAAAAAACGCCTGCTCCATGGTGAAGTGATCAAGGTTGAAGCCCATCCAATCCCCGAACATCCCAGGCCGCGCCGTGTTGTAGGCCGCATGGCTCTGGTGGGTGATGCCGCTGGTTACGTCACCAAGAGCTCCGGGGAGGGCATTTACTTCGCCGCCAAGAGCGGCCGGATGTGTGCCGAAGAAATCGTGGCAGCCAGTGCCAACGGAACCAAGGTTCCCAGCGAGAAGGACCTCAAGGTGTATTTGAAGAAGTGGGACCGCAAATATGGCGCTACTTATAAGGTGCTCGAGATTTTGCAGAACATCTTCTATCGCAACGATGCTGCCCGCGAAGCGTTCGTGGAAATGTGCGATGACAAGGATGTGCAGCGTCTCACCTTTGACAGCTACCTCTACAAACGGGTGGTGATGATGAACCCCTGGCAGCAGCTCAAGCTCACGTTCCTCACCCTGGGTTCGGTGCTGCGGGGTAATGCCCTCGCCCCGGCCAGCTACAAGCCCGTACCCAGTGCGGTGCGTGATGACGCAGAAGCCACGGCCATGCTCGATGCCGGTGCCATCAAAGGAGGCATCAAGGTATCGAGCCAAAAGGTGACCGCCAACGGAATCCCCTCAACGGCGGCCAGCACGGCTGAGGAACGGGAAACCGTGGGGGTTTAGGCCCTTTTCAGCCGACACAGATTGGCCAGGCACCCATTGGCCTGGCATCGATTCACCATCCACCCATTGGCCTGGGATTTCAGCCGCTGATGCGGCTGAAATCGGCCAGCACGTAGGCCTGGTTGCGCAAGATCGCCAGCAGGTTGAGGCGGTTGGCGCGAATGGCTGGTTGATCCACCATCACCATCACGCTCTGATCACCGTCAAAGAAGGCCGCCAGGGCTTCGGCACTGGCGCTGAGCCCCTGGGCCAGGGCGCCGTAGGTGTCGGCTGAGGGAGCCAACGCCATCGGCTCGAGGGCGTTCAGCACCTCGAGCATGGCCGCTTCACTGGGTTGCTCGAACAGGGCTGGATCCACCACACCCTTCGCACTCACCACGCCAGGGGCCAAATCAGCCTTTTCGGCCAACCGTGCGGCCCTGGTGACCACCGCCTGAACGGCAGGCAATTCACCACGTCGGCGCAGATCAACCAGCAGAGCGGCCCGAAGGCTGACATCCGCTGGATCTTCGAGCACCCGCGCAGCAGCGGCTGGATCGCCTGCCACAGCCTGCACCAGGTCGGCGTCAATGCCATCCTCCTCGATCTGATTCACCAACCGTTGCCGCAGAAATTCTGCGAGCTCTGCCGCCAAAGCAGCAGCATCCACCTGGCAATGGGGCAGGAGCTGGCTCCAGTGGGTGGTGGCGCGCACAAGCAAACCGACCAAATCAAAGTGCCATCCCTGATCTTTCAGGATTTGAACGATGCCGTTGCCAGAGCGGCGAAGGGCATAGGGATCGGATGAGCCGCTCGGGCGTTCGCCCTTGGCATAGATGCTCAACAGCAATTCGAAGCGCTCAGCCAGGGCGACCACGGCGCCCGCCTCGGAACTCGGCAAGGCATCACCGGCGCCCTTGGGCAGGTAGTGCTCGAGCACGGCCAGGGAGACCGCCCGGGGCTCCCCTTCTGCCAACAGGTATTTACCGCCGATCACCCCCTGCAATTCGGGGAATTCCCCCACCATCTGACTCACCAGGTCGTGCTTACACAGATGGGCCGCGCGCCGGGCGTGATCCGCCGTGGGATCTGGCAGCGCAATGGCCTCCAGGAGCACATCGGTCAACCATTCCAGCCGCTCAACCCGGTCCAACAGGCTGCCCAGGCCTTCAGCGAAGGTGACCCGGGCCAGTTGGGAGCGGCGATCGATGCTGGCAACGGCCCGATCGGCTTGAACGAAAAATTCGGCATCGGCCAACCGCGCCCGCAACACCCGTTCATTGCCCCGTTTCACGGTGGCAGAGGCGGCCGGCAACCCGTTGCCGATACAAAGAAAACTGGGTAGCAGGCTCTCGGTGGCGTCGAGGGCCAGGGGATCGATGCGGGCACCCTCGCGCACCAGCGGCACGTAGCGCTGGTGCGAGCGCATCACCGTGCTGAGGACCTCAGCCGGCAGCGAGAGGTAATGGGGATCCACATCCCCCTGGATCAGCACAGGGGATTCGACCAGATCCGTGAGTTCATCGAGGAGGGATTCAGGGCAATCGGGCTTGGCCCCAAGGCCGGTGGCGGCTTGCTGCACCTGCTGGTGAATCCAGGCACGGCGATCCTCGCGGTGCACCTCCACCCCAGCGGTAGCCAAGGCTTGGGCGTAGGACTGGGCATTGGCAATCTCCACAGCCTGATCCCGGAGCCGGTGCCCCCGACTGCGATTTCCACTGCTCACCGGTGGATCGGAGTCCATCAGTTGGACGGGAACGACAGCCCCATCCAGCAGGGCCACCAGCCAACGCACGGGCCTTGAAAAGCGGCTTTCCCCATGGCCCCAGCGCATGAAGCGGCGCCCTTGGAGCGTGGTGATCCATTGGGGGATCAGCTCGGCCAACACCTCCGCGGTGGGTTGGCCGGCTTGATGAACCACGGCGAAGACAAAGGGGCCCTTCGGTGTTTCGCGCACCTCAAGCTGCGAGGCATCCACGCCACAACGGCTGGCAAAACCCTGGGCCGCTGGGGTTGGAACGCCGTCCTGGAAAGCGGCACTCGCTGGGGGTCCCTTGCGTTCCTCGGCTTGATCGTCCTGGCTGTTCGGTAGATCGGGCACCAGCAGGGCCAGTCGCCGGGGCGTGCTGGTGCAAACCACTGGACCATGGCTCAACCGCGCTGCCGCTAGGTCGCGCTGAACCAGCGATTCGAGCTGGGGCAGCGCCAGACGGGCAAAATCTGCCGGCAGTTCCTCGGTACCGATTTCCAGCAGGAAGGTGGGCAAGGGGCCAGTCACAGCAGCCACTCACTGTATGTACTGGGCCTATTCGCTACGGTCGAGCTTGGTTGTTCGATTCACAGGATCTGTGGGCACGGGGCAAGTGGAACAAGAGATCACGGCTGCTCCCGGCGACAAGGCTGTTCCTGGCAACACGGCTGTTCC
>CAYFKI010000015.1:0-1255 GCA_964343525.1 uncultured Cyanobium sp. | reverse complement strand
GCTCCCACGAAGTTCGAGCAGCTCAAGGCCAGCAGCGGCCATCTCAAGGAGCCTTTGCTGAGCGAGCTGGCCAACACGGCTCCCAATTTCACCGAAGGGGCGGTGCAAATCCTCAAATTTCACGGCAGCTACCAACAGGACAACCGGGACAACCGCCGCAAGGGGGAAGAGAAGGATTGGCAGATGATGCTGCGGCTGCGCAGCCCTGGGGGCCGCATCCCTGCGCAGCTCTATCTGGCGATTGATGAACTCGCCGATCGGCTGGGCAACGGCACCCTGCGCGCCACCACCCGCCAGGCCTTCCAGATGCACGGCATCGCCAAGATGCACCTCCAGGAGGTGGTGGGCACGATCGTGCGGAACCTGGGTTCCACCCTGGCCGCCTGCGGTGATATCAACCGCAATGTGATGGCCCCAGCGGCCCCCTTTACAACCGGGGGCTATCCAGCGGCGCGGGAGCTGGCCGATCACATTGCCGATTTGCTCACGCCGGAAGCCGCCCAGGGCTCCTATCTCGATCTTTGGGTCGAAGGGGAACTGCGCTACCGGATCAAACCGGCCAAGGTGGTGAAAACGGTGAAGGCGCGCCAGGCAGAAGGAGCTGTCTTCAGTGGCGACGGCGAGGAACCCCTGTATGGGTCCACCTACCTGCCCCGCAAATTCAAGGTTGCGGTCACGGTGCCCGGGGACAACTCGGTGGACCTGCTCACCCAAGACATTGGCCTTGTTCTGTTCTGTGATCCCCAGGGGCGCCCCCAGGGCTGCAACGTGTACGTGGGGGGCGGCATGGGACGCACCCACAACAAAGAAGAGACCTTTGCCCGCACAGCCGATCCCTTGGGCTTTGTGGCCTATGACCACGTGCTCGATTTGGTGCAGGCGATTGTGGCCCTACAACGCGATCACGGCGATCGCCAACAACGGCGTCATGCCCGGATGAAGTATTTGATCCATGACCGGGGGGTCGGCTGGTTCAAATCGGAGTTGCAAGAGCGCTATTTCGCCCACCCGATCAAAGGCCTACGCCAAGAGCCCAAGGCCAAGCTGCAGGATTACCTCGGCTGGCATCGTCAGAGCGCGGGCCTCTGGTTCGTGGGGTTGCGCGTGCTCTCGGGTCGGGTGGCTGGCCCGCTCAAGGCCGGGTTGCGTCGGCTGGTGGAGACCTACCAACTCGAGTTGCGGCTGACGCCCAACCAGGATTTGCTGCTCTGCAACATCGGCACCGCCCAGCGGGCATCCATCCGTTCGGCCCTCG
>CAYFKI010000014.1:13031-14541 GCA_964343525.1 uncultured Cyanobium sp. | reverse complement strand
CAACCCCACCACCCCCCAGGGCCTGCTCAGCCTGGAGATCGCCAGCGGCCGCTGGGAGCACAGGCCAGTGGCGGCACCAGCCATGGCCCTCGATGCCATCAGCCAACCCAAGCCGCTGTGGTTTCTGGGCCATGGCGGCCACACCACCCATGCCTGGTATTACCCGCCCTGCGGGGGCGGCCATGCCGAAGCCCCGCTGTTGGTCAAAAGCCACAGCGGACCCACCAGCATGGCCCGCACCGGCCTGAGCCTTGGGATCCAGTTTTGGACGAGCCGGGGCTGGGGGGTGGTGGATGTGAACTACGGCGGCTCCACCGGCTTTGGCAGGGCCTACCGGGAACGGCTCGATGGCCAGTGGGGCGTGGTGGATGTGGCCGACTGTGCCGCCGCCGCCCAGGCCCTGGTGGCCCAAAACCTGGCCTCAGCCGAACGGATTGCGATCGAAGGCGGCAGCGCCGGTGGCTTCACCACGCTGGCAGCCCTCTGCTTTACGGATGTGTTCCGGGCCGGGGCCAGCCGCTATGGCGTCACGGATCTGGGAGCCCTGGCCCGCGAGACCCACCGCTTTGAAGCCCGTTACCTCGATGGCCTGATCGGCCCCTGGCCCGAGGCCCAAGCCCTCTACGACGAGCGCTCACCGCTCGAGCATGCCAACCAAATCCGCTGCCCGGTGATCTTTTTCCAGGGGCTGGACGATCGGGTGGTGCCCCCCGCGCAGACCGAGCGCATGGCCAGCGCCCTCGAGGCCAAGGGGATCCCCGTGGAGGTGCACCGCTTTGAAGGCGAGGGCCACGGTTTCCGCAGCAGTGCTGTGCAAACGGCGGTGCTGGAAGCCACCGAGGCCTTCTTTCGCCGGCACCTTGGGCTGCCATGACCCTTCTGCTGGATCCCAGCCACTGGCTACCGGGTCTGCTTTGGACCCTGCTCTCCCTCGTCCTGGTGGCCGGACTCCTGGTGCTGGGCACGCTGCTGGGTCGGGGGCTGGGGGTGCACCGCTGGGGCATTCCAGAGGCCCTGCTTGCCGGCAGCCTGGGGCTGCTCATCGCCCCCGGCGGTGGCCTGATCGCGTTGATCCCCCAGCAGGTGATCGCGATCTGGGATCAACTGCCCCTGATCCTGCTGACGCTGGTATTCGCCAGTCTGCTGCTGGGCAAACCCCTGCCCAGGGTGAACGGCCTGTTGCGCCCCTTGGGTGCCCAGATGCTGCTGGCCCTCACCCTGGCCTTCGGCCAATACCTCGTGGCCGGGCTGGCGGTGCTGGTGGTATTGCAACCGCTGCTTCAGGTGAGCCCGGTGATGGCCTGCCTGATTGAGGTGGCCTACGAGGGCGGCCACGGATCTGCCGCAGCCATGGGCCCCACCTATGAACGGCTGGGGGTGGAAGGCGGTCAAGCCCTGGGGTTGGCGATGGCCACCGTGGGGCTCCTGGCTTCCACCTTGGTGGGCGGGCTGGTGGTGGTGATCGCCCGCTCCCGGGGCTGGCTGATGACCGCTGAGCCTGCGCCCCCAA
>CAYFKI010000014.1:681-12931 GCA_964343525.1 uncultured Cyanobium sp. | reverse complement strand
GTGGTGATCGCCCGCTCCCGGGGCTGGCTGATGACCGCTGAGCCTGCGCCCCCAACGCCGCTGGCGCACACCGCCAATGCCCCGCAGGAGCCGACAACAACCAACGCCCCGCCAAGCACCAACCTGGCCCCCCAACCGGCGGAAAGCTCAGCCATCAGTCGCTGGCTTGTGAACCTGGCCCTGGCGGGGGTTGCCGTTGCCATCGGTTGCGGCCTGATGGCCCTGCTGCAACAGCTGGCCGGGCGAATCGGCGGCGGGTTTGCCGTCGTCATCGACGCCCTACCGGTGTTTCCCCTGGCCCTGATCGGCTCCCTGCTGGTGCGCCTGGTACTCGAACGCACCGGGCTCGACCGGCTCGCCAGCCCCCGGATTCAGAGCCGGGTGGGCACCGTGTCGGCTGATCTGCTGATCGTGGCGGCCACTGCTTGTCTCGATCTGAGCCTGCTGGCCCGCGACTGGCTGCCCTTGGGGGTTCTGGCCATCACGGGCCTGCTCTGGAACCTGGGGGTCGTGCTGCTGCTGGCACGGCGCTCCCTGCCCAGCCCCTGGTTCGAGCGGGGGATCCTGGAATTCGGCCAGGCCACCGGCGTCACCGCCAGCGGTCTGCTCCTGCTCAACATGGCCGACCCCGACGACCAGAGCGGCGCACTGACACCGTTTTCGATCAAACAGCTGCTGCTGCAACCCTTGCTGGCGGGCGGCGTGATCACCGTGATGGCGCCCCTGGCCATCGCCAGCTGGGGACTGTCGGTGTGGACCTGGCTCTGCCTGGCGATCACCGTGGTCTGCATCACCCTGGCGCTGGTGTTGGCACGCAGCGCCCTGCAGCCGGCTGCCTAGGACTGGCCCTTCGGCAGCTCCGCAGGGCTGCTCCCATAAAGGAGGTCGCGAAACTGCTGCTGCACCGCCTGCATCTGCTCGGCGCTCAAGTGGGGCGGTTCTCCCAAGGCACAGGCCTGGAGATACATGCGCGCCAGGGTTTCCACCTCGATCGCCAGGCGCAGGGCCTGCTCCAAGCTGGCCCCTAAGGCCACCTGGCCGTGGTGGGCCAGCAACGCCGCCTGGCGATCCCGCAACGCCTCCAAGGCCAGATCCGAAAACGCCTGGGTGCCGAACAGGGCATAGGGAGCACAGCGCAGATCGCTGCCACCGGCCACCGCCACCATGTAATGGAAAGGAGGAATCCCCCGGCCATGGCAGGCCAGGGCGGTGGCACTGGTGGAGTGGCAATGCACCACCGCCATCACCTCGGGGCGGCTGCGCAGGATGTCGGCGTGAAGGCGCCATTCCGAAGAAGGCCGGCGCTGGTTGGGCACCAGGGGCTCACCGCCCAGATCCAGAGCCACCAGATCGCTGGGGCCCATCTGGTCGTAGGGCAGGGACGTCGGGGTGATCAGCATCCCGCCAGGGATGCGCGCCGCCACATTGCCGGAGGTGCCCTGGTTGATCCCGCTGCTGTTCAGGGCCTGGGCGGCCTGCAACAACTGCTGGCGAAGGTCGTGCTCAGCCATCACGCTCAGCCTGCGCCATAGAGAGCACGCAGATCCGCCTCCCGGGCAGCACAGACCCCGCGCTCGGTGATCAGCGCCGTCACCAACCGAGCCGGGGTCACATCAAAGGCGGGGTTGAAGCCCGCACTGCCATCCGGGGTGAGCTGCACGCTGGCAAGAGAACCAGCGGCTGGGCCTGAGGTGAGCCGCCCTTGGATCTGGGTGACCTCCTCCTGGGAGCGGGCCTCAATCGGGATCTCGCCCAGTCCATCGGCCAAGGTCCAATCAATCGTGGAAGCCGGCAGCGCCACGTAAAAGGGCACGTTGTTGTCGCGGGCAGCGAGGGCCTTGAGGTACGTGCCGATCTTGTTGCACACATCGCCGGTGCGGGTGGTGCGATCGGTGCCCACGATCACCGCATCCACCTGGCCGTGCTGCATCAGGTGGCCGCCGGCGTTGTCCACGATCACGGTGTGGGGCACACCCTCACGGCCCAGCTCGAACGCTGTGAGGCTGGCGCCCTGGTTGCGGGGGCGGGTTTCATCCACCCAGACGTGAATCGCCAGCCCAGCACGGTGGGCTTTGTAGATGGGGGCCAGGGCCGTGCCCCAGTCCACGGTGGCCAGCCAGCCGGCATTGCAATGGGTGAGCACGTTGAAGGGCCGGCCCTGGCACTCGCCCGGCCGGGCCGCCGCCAGCTGCTGGAAGATCGCCAAGCCGTGATCGCCAATGGCCTCGCACATGGCCACGTCCTCATCGGCGATCGCCGCCGCCTCAATCCGGGCAGCCTCGGCCCGCTCCGCCGGCGGCAGCGCCGCCACGCGATCCCGCACCCGCTCCAGGGCCCAGCGCAGGTTCACGGCCGTGGGCCGGGTGGCATGGAGTTGCGCAAAGGCCTCCGCCAGGGCCGCATCGGAGGCATCCGCCTGCAACGCCAGCATCAGCCCATAGGCGCCGGTCACACCGATCAACGGAGCGCCGCGCACCACCATCGTGCGGATGGCCTCAGCTGCCTGATCCAGCGTGGCGATCGTGCGGGTCGTGAACCGGTGGGGCAGCTGGGTCTGGTCGATCACCCCGATGGCGTGATGGCCTGGGCGATCACCCGCCTCGAGCCAGATCGTGCGCCAGGCCTTGCCGTCAATGTTCATGGGAAGCCAGGTTCAGGGGGGCCAGCAACGCGCTCGCCTGCATCGATCATCCCTGGCAGGCAACCGGGGCTCGGCAACCAAGCCCCTTCAGCCCCCTTAGATCAACCGATAGCCCACCCAATCGGGCACCTGGCTCTGGCTGGCTCCCTCCGGGTGGGGCGTGAGCTGCACATGCCAGCGCTCGCCGCCCAGCAGCTCCAACTGCTCGATCGCCAGGCAATCGTCGACCGCCACCAGATCATCCTTGTGCTGCTGCAGGGCACCCACCAGCCACTGGCGCTTGGCGGCCGCCTTGGCCGCAGCTGCTGAAGGGGCCACCACCAGGCCGAAGTGATGCAGCTCGGCGAGGGAATCGGCGCGGTAGGCGCCCAGGTTCACAAACCAAAGCCGCTCGGGCCTGGGCGCAGCGGGATCGCGGCTGAGGCTCACCGCGTAGCCATCCACCGCCCGCACCGCCATGTAGGCATCCAGGTGCAGGCCCTCACGCCTCCCGAACCACTGGCGCCGCAGCTCGGGGATGGTGGCCTCGATCGTGGCGCCGGCCACGAAGCGCACATCGTGCAGCTCGATCAGGCTGGTGGACGCGCGCCCCCCCAGCACCACCAGAAACAGGGTTGGCATCACGCATTGGCAGTGCCACCATCAAAACTCCCGTGGCCAGCCAGCCATGGCAGCCCCCAAGCCCTGATGTCCCAGCTGACCTTCGCCAACGGGGATGCCATGCCCGCCGTGGGTCTCGGCACGTGGAAGGCCGGTGCCAGGGAGGTGGGCGCGGCGGTGTGCACGGCCCTGGAGGTGGGCTATCGCCACATCGATTGCGCGGCGATCTATGGCAACGAAGCTGAGATCGGCCATGCCCTGCGCGAAGCCTTCGCCGCTGGAGGCCCCAGCCGGGAGCAGCTGTGGATCACCTCCAAGCTCTGGAACGACTGCCACGCGCCTGAACAGGTCCGCCCGGCCCTGGAGCGCTCCCTGGCAGACCTGGGCCTGGAGTGGCTGGATCTCTACCTGATCCACTGGCCCGTGGCCCACCGCCATGGCGTCCTCATGCCCAGCCAGGGCAGGGATCTGGTGAGCCTGGCCGAGCAGCCCCTCGCAGCCACCTGGGCCGCCATGGAGGAGCTGGTCGAGGCCGGCTTGGTGCGCCACATCGGTGTCTCCAACATGGGCATCGCCAAGCTGGAGCAGCTGATGGCAACAGCCCGGATCCGCCCCGAGCACAACCAGGTGGAACGCCACCCCTACCTGCAACAAAACGCGCTGCTGGAGTTCTGCCACCAACACAGCATCGGGGTTACCGCCTACGCGCCCCTGGGCTCACCCCCATCAGGCTCTCCTCCATCGGGCACCCCTTCCCCAGAGTCACCGGCCTCCCTATTCACCGACCCCGTGATCACCGCCATCGCCAAGGCCCATGGCGCCAGCCCTTCCCAGGTGCTGCTGGCCTGGGGCCTGGCCACCGGCACCGCTGTAATTCCCAAATCGGTGCATCGCGATCGGCTGGTCAGCAACCTGGCGGCCAGCCAACTGCAGCTCACCCCCGCCGACCTGGAGGCCATCGCCAGCTGCGATCGCCACAGCCGCTTCATCGATGGCCGCGCCTGGGTGGTGGAGGGAGGGCCTTACACCCTGGCCAACCTATGGGATGAAACCTGATCCCCAACCCTGATCCCCCAAACTGAAGCCCAACCCCGGCGCCCCGCCCGCGACAGCCTTGGAATTTTTTGATCGCCAATGGGCCACCTACCGGGCGGTGGTGGATGCCGATCTGATGGAGCACCAGGCCCTCACGGCCGCCACGGCCCAGGCCCTGGGCAACTTTTGTGCGCAGCGCTCCAGCAGCCTGGCCGCACCGCGGATGGTGGATCTGGGCTGCGGTGATCTGGGTCTGCTGGCACCGGTGCTGCAGCAACTGCCCCTTGGCTCCTACACCGGGCTCGATCTCACGGCCGCCGTACTGCCCTTGGCCCAGCGCGCCCTGGGCCCGGTGCCCTACCCGGCCCGCTTTGAAGCGGGTGATCTCCTGGCCTGGGCCGAGGCAGCCGATGGGCCCAACAGCATCGACATCCTCCATTCCTCCTTTGCCATCCACCACCTCGATGGCCAGCAGAAGCGCAGCTTGCTGCGCTTGATTCGCCCCAAGATGGCCGAGGACAGCCTCTTTCTCTGGGCCGATGTGTTTCGTGAGCCCGGCGAAAGCCGTGCCCACTACGTGGAGCGCTATGCAGCCCGCATTCGGAGCAGCTGGACCCTCGATCCCACCGCCAACGAGCAGGTGATTAGCCATCTGAGCACGTTCGACAACCCGGAAGATCGCTCCGAGATCGCCGCGGCCGCGAGAGCCTGCGGCTGGAGCTGGGAGTGGCTCTGGCAGGGTGAACACCAGGCGGAAGCCCTGGCCCTGCTCAGACCAGCACCCCTGGACGCCTAGCTGAGCACCGCTTAGCTGTGCTCCCGCAGAAAGGCGATGGTGCCGGCCAGCTCATCGGCAAAGCGCTCGATCTCCTCGGGGGTGGTGGTGAAGCTGAGGCTGGCGCGGGCTGAGCCCGGGATGCCATACAGCCGGTGCAGGGGCTGGGTGCAGTGGTGGCCGCTGCGGATACAGATGCCGGCGGAATCCAACAAGGCGGCGATGTCGTTGGCGTGGAGGCCATCCACCGTGAAGGCGGCGAGGGCTCCGCGGTGGGGCTGTTGCTCGGGGGTGGGACCCAGCAGCCGTACACCATCAATGGCCTGCAGCTTGCCGAACAGCAACGCCGTGAGCTGCTGTTCGTAGGCATGGATGCGATCCAAGCCCACAGCCTGGAGGTAATCCAGGGCAGCCCCCATGCCGATCGCCTCGCCAATGGCGGGGGTTCCGGCTTCAAATTTGTGCGGTAGGTCGGCCCAACTGCTGTGGTCGAGGTACACGTCTTGGATCATTTCGCCGCCACCCAGGAAGGGCGGCATCGCCTCCAGCAGGGCTTCGCGGGCCCAGAGGAACCCCATGCCCGTGGGACCACAGAGCTTGTGGGAGGAACCCACCAAAAAATCACACCCCAGCTCGGCCACATCCACCGCCAGATGGGGAAGGCTCTGGCAGGCATCCACCAACAGCAGGGCGCCGGCGGCATGGGCCAACGGGGCGATCTCGGCGATTGGATTCAGGCAGCCGAGGGTGTTGCTCACCTGTACCAGGCTCACCAACTTGGTGCGTCCGTTGATTTGGCTGCGGAGGTCTTGCAAATCCAGCTCACCGGTTGGGGTGAGCCCGGCATGGCGGAGCACACAGCCGGTGCGTTGCGCCAGCAGCTGCCAGGGCACCAGGTTGCTGTGGTGCTCCATCACCGTGAGCAACACCTCATCGCCTGGTTGGAGGTTGGCTTCACCCCAGCTGCGAGCCACCAGGTTGATCGCTTCGCTGGCATTGCGGGTGAACACGATCTCGCGCGCACTGGCAGCCCCCACAAAGGCCGCGGTCTTGCCCCGGGCCCCCTCAAAGGCCTCGGTGGCTCGGGCGCTCAATTGATGGGCACCGCGGTGCACATTGGCGTTGTCGTGGTCGTAGTAGTGCTGCAGGGCTGCCAGCACCTGGCGGGGCTTCTGACTGGTGGCGGCGTGGTCGAGGTAGATCAGCGGTTGGCCCAGGCAGGCCGTCTGGCCCAGCAGCGGGAAATCCGGGCGCGTTTCGGCCGCCAGATTGGCCACCTCAGCAACAGAACTGGCTGGCTCAGCAGCCAGGGCTGGATCAGCACTCGTGGGCGCCATGGCCATCACAGCTCTCCCCCAGCCGCCAGGATCTGCTCGAGGGGATGCCAGGCCTGGGCTTGGGCCGGCAGGTCCCGCAACACCTCCTCGCAATAGCCCCGCAACAGCAAGCCGGCGGCCTGGTCCGCCCCGATGCCCCGACTCTGCAGATAAAAGAGTTCGTTTTGCTGCAGCCGGCTGACGGTGGCGCCATGGGCGCACTTCACATCGTCCGCCACGATTTCAAGCTCGGGTTTGGTGTCCACCCGGGCCCGATCGGAGAGCAGCAGGTTGCGGCTGAGCTGGGCAGCCTGGGTGCGCTGGGCGGCCCGGGGCACGGTGACAGCGCCGTTGAACACACTGCGGCCAGCGCCATTGGCCACCACTTTGTGCAGCTGATCGAGGCTGCCATCGGGGCCGCCAAACACCACCGAACTGTGGGTATCCGCCATCTGGTGGCCTTGCACCACCTGCAGACCCCGCAGCTGGGTACGGGCCGCACCCTGCGGTTGGCACACCCGGGGCTCAAGCCGCAGCAGCCCCCAGCCCGCCGTGGCCGTGGTGAGTTGGAGGGTGCTGGAGGGAGCCTGCTCCACCGCCAGGTGGGCCAACAGGCTGGCTTTGGAATCGCCCAGGGCCAGCAAGCCCAGATTCAGCTGGGCCCCCTCGCCCAACACCACCTCGGTGAGCAGGCTGGTGGCATTGCCGCCCGCGGAGCGCACCACCTGGAGCCAATCCAAGCTGGCACCCGGTTCAAGCACCAGCAGCACGCGCAACGGCAGCAGGCCAGGGGCTAGGCCGGCGTCAAAGGTGAGCTGCCATGGGCCAACGGCCCCCCGCACCCGCAAGCCCAGCACCGAAGGATTGGCCCCTTGGTTAAGCCGCACGGGCCAAGCATCGGTGCAGCCAGTGGCCGCCAAGGTGGTGCCCGCCAGCGCCTGGATCTCCGCCGCACCCAACCGGCTGACCCCCGCAGGAAACTCTTGGCTCGCCAAGGGGTCTGGGGAAGGCAGAAGCCCTTCCGCCAGATCGCGCAGCAGGGCCAGATCGGTGAAACGCCAGGCTTCCTCGCGCCGATTGGGCAAGGGGGCCCCGGCCAGTTCGGCCAGCCAGGGCGGCCGCACATCAGCGGCTAAGCGCGGTTCCGGGGCTGCCAGGGGCATCAGTGCACCTCCGCCGGGCTGGCATCGAGCCGGGCCAGCTCCTGATCCACCCAGTCGTAGCCATCGCGCTCGAGCTCGAGAGCCAGCTCCTTGCCACCGGTGCGCAGGATCCGACCCGCCGCCATCACATGCACGTAATCGGGGGTGATCAGGTCGAGCAAACGCTGGTAGTGGGTCACCAGCAGGGTGGCGTTGTCGGCACTGGCCAGCTGGTTCACCCCGGCAGCCACGATGCGCAGGGCATCGATATCCAAGCCGGAATCGGTTTCATCGAGGATCGCCACCAGGGGCTCCAGCAGGGCCATCTGCAGGATTTCATTGCGTTTTTTCTCGCCGCCGGAAAAGCCCTCGTTCACTCCGCGCTCGAGAAAGGCCGGATCCATCTGCACCACCGAAAGGCGCTCCCGCACCAGATCCTCAAAGGCAAAGGTGTCGAGTTCTTCGTGGCCCTGCTCGATGCGGCGGGCATTGGTGGCCACCCGCAGAAATTCCAGATTGCTCACCCCCGGGATTTCCACGGGGTACTGGAAGCCCAAAAACAAACCCACCCGGGAGCGTTGCTCGGGCTCCAACTCGAGCAGGTCGGTTCCGCGGTAGTGCACTGAGCCTGCGGTCACGGTGTAGGCCGGGTGCCCCGCGAGCACCTTGGAGAGGGTGCTTTTGCCACTGCCATTACGGCCCATCACGGCATGAATTTCGCCCGCACGAATGGTGAGGTTCACCCCTTTGAGGATCGGTTGATCCTCCACACGGGCACAGAGATCACGGATCTCAAGCAGAACCGGGGCGTCGGGGCGAATCACAGCAGAGGAAGAACGAACAATGGAGGAAGGGAAGGGGCGAACTATCCCACCGAGCCCTCGAGCTTGAGGGCCAGCAACTTGTCGGCCTCCGCCGCAAATTCCATCGGCAATTGATTGAACACATCGCGGCAGAAACCGCTCACCATCATCGAAACAGCTTCTTCAAAACCAATGCCCCGACTCTGGAGATAAAAGAGCTGGTCGGCGGAAATGCGGCAGGTGCTGGCCTCATGCTCCACAGCAGCATCGGGCTGCTGGGAGCGAATGTAGGGATAGGTGTTCGCAGCGGCCTGATCACCAATCAGCATCGAGTCGCACTGGCTGTAATTCTTGGCGCCCACGGCCTTGGGGCCGATCTGTACCAAGCCGCGATAACTATTGGACGAATGGCCGGCGCTGATGCCCTTGCTCACGATCGTGGAGCGGGTTCGGGGGCCCACATGCAGCATCTTCGTACCCGTATCCGCCTGCTGACGATTGTTGGTGAGGGCAACGGAATAGAACTCACCCACCGAATCGGCCCCTTGGAGCACACAGCTGGGATATTTCCAGGTGATTGCCGATCCAGTTTCTACCTGGGTCCAGCTGATCTTGCTGCGGGCTCCGCGGCACTGGCCCCGCTTGGTCACGAAGTTGTAGATGCCGCCCACGCCATGCTCATCACCGGCATACCAGTTTTGAACGGTTGAATATTTGATCGAAGCATCATCCAAAGCGACCAGCTCCACCACCGCCGCATGCAACTGGTTGGTGTCAAACATCGGCGCCGTGCAGCCTTCCAGGTAGCTCACCGAAGCCCCCTCTTCAGCCACGATCAAGGTGCGTTCAAACTGACCCGTATCACCTGAATTAATACGGAAGTAGGTGGAGAGCTCCATCGGACACTCCACACCCTTGGGAATAAATACAAACGAGCCATCACTGAAAACGGCCGAATTCAGAGCAGCAAAGTAATTGTCATTGCTGGCCACAACCGTACCGAGATAGCGTTCGATTAACTCGGGATAATCCTTAACGGCCTCGCTGATGGAGCAGAAAATCACGCCATGCTCGGCGAGCTTTTCCCGGTAAGTGGTGGCAATCGAAACACTGTCAAATACAGCATCCACGGCCACATTGGACAACCGTTTTTGCTCACTCAACGGGATGCCGAGCTTGTCGAATGTTTCCAGCAGCTTGGGATCCACTTCATCGAGGCTGGCCTTCTTGGCCTGTTGCTTCGGAGCGGCGTAATAGATGATGTCTTGATAATCAATCTTGGCGTAGCCAAGAGCTGCCCAATCGGGCTCTTCCATCTGCTGCCATTGGGCAAAAGCCCGCAAACGAAAGTCGAGAAGAAATTGTGGTTCCTGTTTCTTGGAAGAAATCAGACGCACCACGTCTTCACTGATGCCCTTGGCAATCTTTTCGGTTTCAATCTCGGTGACGAATCCGTATTTGTACGGCTGCGAAACCAGATCGCCAACAGTGGCAGCGGTGCTCATGGGATCAAGCTCCCTAGCTGGCAGCGAGGGCTTTCACCTCGTCGAGGCTGATGGTTTGCTGCTCGCCGCGGAAGGGATTGTCTTCGGTGAGGAACAGCATGCAGTGGCATTCCTTGCGCTCGCGCATGGGCACGCAGGGGCAGTTCCAGAAGGCCTGGGACACCTCAGCTTCTTTGTCTTCGTAGTGGCGGCAGGGGCACAGGGCACCACCGAGCTCGTCCTTGTGCCGTGCCAATCCGGCCAGCACCACTGCGGTCACGCCGGGATCACTACAGAAATAGGTTCCCGTGCGCTGGGCATAGGTTTCCGCAAACTTGCGGATCACCTCAAGGCTGTCTGAAGGGGCAGCGGAAGCAGGAGTGGCGTTGGCCGCAGCGTCAGACATGGTGAAAAGCGTGGCGAGAAGAAGCGCACAAAGGGCCTGGCAGCCGGCCAACCCAGTTACGAAACTCCTCAGTTTCGTTACCAAGAAGCCTAGGGCACGGGCCCAAAGAGCGCGGACATCCCCTGGATGCAAGAGCCATTGTGCCTGGCGCCTCTATCCAGCCCGCCCCAAAGCCCCTGGGCGCGTGGCATCGTGTGGATGTCCGGTGTGAGCGATGAGCACCAGCAGGCCTCCAACCGATCCGGCCACCAGCCCCTCCAGCTCCCCTGCCACCACCCGGGAAGCTGTGCTGGCCCTGCTGTTGCGCAAAGGTGAGGCCACGGCAGCCGACCTGGCCAACCCCCTCGCCGTGTCTGTCCAGGTGATGCGCCGCCATTTGCGCAGCCTCGAAGAGGACGGCTTGGTGCAGGCCAGTCCGGCCTCGGAGGGGCCGGGGCGCCCCAGCAACCGCTGGCAACTCACCAGCAAGGGGCAGGGCCACTTCCCCGATGGCAGCGAACATTTCGCCCTCGGGCTGTTGGAATCCCTCGCCGGCAGCCTGCCGCCGGAACTGGTGAACAACCTGCTGGAGCAACAGGCCCTGCAGAAAGCCGGCGATTACCGCGATCAGGTGGGCCAGGGCAGCCTGCGCGAACGCCTGGAGCGCCTGGTGGATCTGCGGCGCCAGGAGGGCTATGTGGCCGAGATTTACGCCGATGGCGCGAGCTGGGTGATCAGCGAATTCCATTGCTCCGTGATGCGCATCGCCGAGCAATTCCCCTGCGTGTGTGATCAGGAGTTGCAGCTGATCCGCCACACCTTCCCCGACTGCCAGGTGGAACGGGTGCAATGGCGACTCGAACAAGGTCATTCCTGCGGCTTCCGCCTGGTGCCCGGTGAACGCGCCTGAGGGCCCGCTTTCGGCCGGTGAACTGGCCGAGCTGGAGGCCACCCTGCTGCCGGCCCTCGAACGGCACCATCTGAGGCTGTTGGCCCATGGCCTGCGCACCTTGCAGGCCATCAGCGCCAGCCAGGGAATCGCCGCCAGCCAGGGAAGCAGCGCCCAAGACCGCCAGATCCCTGATCGCGCCAGCCTCGAGCGCTGGGCCCTGCACCAGGAAGCCGTGGCGGGTGATCAGGCCTTCGCAGCGGCCCTGGCCCAACAGCTCCTGGGCGCCCATGGACAGCTCGAAGCGATCGGCCAGCCGATCGGCAAGGCGCCCCTGGACCTGGAGCTCGCCGACCTGATCGCCTGGGCCACCGCCAGCGCCAACGCCCGGCTTGCGATCATCGCCAAACCAGGCCCCGCCCTTTCATGACAGCGATTGCCGATGCCATCAGTTTTTTCCGCCTGAGCTGCGGGCGCTGGCGCTCCCAGCGCAGCAGCCACCACCTGCTGCACCGGCGGGCCGAGGCCGGTGGTTCCTTTATTGAGGTGGTGGAACTGGCGGCAGACGATCCGCGGCTGATCGCCATTGCCGAACTGCATCAACAGGATCCCCAAGCCCTGGTGGGGGGATGCCGGGTCACCTGGAATGCCTCGATGGCCTGGGACAAAGCCGGCGAGGCCCATGAGGGCGAAAGCGTGTTTGGCCTGATCCCCACCGATGCCCACGGACGCACCGGACTCCTGCTGCGGGATCGGGGTTACGCCGAAACGGCTCCGGTGGCCGGCCACTTCACCATGGATGAACGGGATGAACTGGTGCTCACCACCAGCTACGAAACGATGAACAGCCTGGAGCGGTTCAGCTTTGCCGGGCCGAATGTGCGCCTGCGCACCAGCACCGTGGAGGGCCTCTCCAACACCGCCTCGTTCTGCGTGGAGACCCGGCTGGCCTGAGGGGCCGTTGGAAAAGGGTGGCGAACGTTACGGACTGTGAGTCCTGCCCCAGCCAGGTGAACCCAGCCCCAACCTCACTTCTACGATCGCTGGCGACGGATGCTGATGTCGCGTGGCCCTGCCTCTTCTGAAATACGCACCCACCACCCAAAACTCGCGGGTCAATGCCCTGCGGGTGGGTTCGGATGAGGATCCCAAGGCCGTCTCGATGGACAAGGCCATGGAT
>CAYFKI010000014.1:0-671 GCA_964343525.1 uncultured Cyanobium sp. | reverse complement strand
CCAGATCTTCTTCCACGCCTTCAAGGTGGACCGGGATCGCACCCTCGAGTGCCAACTGCGCGACGGCCAAATCACCGTGCGGGATTTCATCCGCTCGCTGTGCCTGTCGGACACCTTCACCCGCAGCTTCTACAACCTGAACAGCAATTACCGGGTGGCCCGCCACCTGGTGGAGAAACTGCTGGGTCGCCCCGTCCACGGCAAATCTGAAGAGATCGCCTGGTCGGCCGTGATCATGACCCGCGGCATCAAGGGCGCCGTTGACGACATCCTCAACAGCCAGGAATACCTCGACAACTTCGGCTACGACACCGTTCCCTACCACCGCAACCGGGTGGTGGGCTCCCGCGACCAGGGCGAAACCCCCTTCAACCTCACCAGCCCCCGCTACGAGGCCTACTACCGCGGCATCCTGGGCTTCCCCCAAGTGGTGTACACCGGAACCGCCAAGGCCTTCCCCCCGCGCACCCGCCAACGCCGCGGTGGCTTCCCCGAGGACTACCTCCCCTGGGTGCGCACCATGCCCGCCATGCGCAGCCGTGGTGGAGCTTCCGGCAACACCAGCATCGACTACCTGTCCAAGGTTCCTTACCGCAGCATCGGTCGCTGATCCCCGAGCGGATCTGCCCATCGCATCAGGCGGCCCTCGGGCCGCCTTTTTCATGCGCACC
>CAYFKI010000013.1:0-14603 GCA_964343525.1 uncultured Cyanobium sp. | reverse complement strand
ATCGGCCTCTGCGAACAGCGCCGGCAGCTGCAACAGGCGCACCTGCATCTGCTGGGCCCGCTCAGCCGACACAAACGGGTCGTAGGCGACCACCTCCATGCCCATGGCCCGGGCCACGCGGGCCACGTGGGAGCCGATCTTGCCCAGGCCCACCACGCCCAGTTTTTTCTTGTAGAGCTCGTTGCCCACGTATTTCTTGCGATCCCAGCCGCCGCCAAGGGTGCTCACGTGGGCGTGGGGCACGTGGCGGGAGAGGGAAAGCATCAGCGCCAGGGCATGCTCCGCCGCGGCGATGGTGTTGCCCTCGGGGGAATTCACCACGATCACCCCGCGCTTGGTAGCCGCGGGCACATCGACGTTGTCGACGCCAACGCCAGCGCGGCCAATGATGCGCAGCTTGTTGGCCGCTTCGATGATGTCGCCGGTCACCTGGGTGCCGGAGCGGATCATCAAGGCGTCGTACTCGCCGATGATCTCCTTTAACTGTTCAGGGGGAAGCCCGGTGCGCACATCCACCTGGGCAACCTGGGAGAGGATGTCGATCCCAGCCTGGTCAATGGGATCGGAAACCAGAACCTTCGTCATGCCCGGCGGGTGGGTGGGAGAGCCGGGGGTGCAGTGTAGTGACAGACCCCTTCAAGCCCCAGGAGGCCCAACGGCGTGAGTGCAAGCGTGGTGGTGGTGCTGGCAGACCGTAAGCGGCTGCAACAACTGCGGGAACGCCTTGGCGAGCACCAACCGCCGATGGCCCAGCTGGTGGCAATCGGCGAAGGGGAAACCCCCCTCGCTGCTGTGGATCGGCTCAACCCCGCCGCTGCCCGCCGGAATCGTCAACGCAGCATGGCCCGCTGGCTGATTCCGTTTGGCTTTTTCGCCGGGCTCACCTTCACTTACATCACCGACCTCGACACCTTCGCCTTTTTTGGTGCCTGGAGCCAGCACCTGGTGGGGGGTCTGCTGGGCCTGGGCTCAGGCTGGATGGGCAGTTTTGCCGCCGCGGCCAGCGTGCGCTCGGAAGAAGACGACCGCATCCGCAGCCTGCGTAACCGCCTGGAAGAGGGCAACTGGCTACTGCTGGTGGAAACCGCCAGTGGCGTGGACATGCCCTGGATCACCCTGCAGCAGGCCAAGCCCCAAGCCGTGGTGCGGCTCACCGACTAACCCATGCTTCCAAACCACGCGTTGCTGGAGGGCAGCCAGTACCGAGCGGAGCTCACGGAGATCCTGCGCTGCGCTGAGGAGGCCCTGCGCACCTGGGAGCCCTGCTGGACTGGTTTTCTCGATGGGGCCGTGCGCGAAGACGCCCAAAACCGGCTGGGGGTGCTGGCCGAACTGGCCATGCACAGCAGCGGGGGCTTCCCCGGGGCCGAGCGCCAGCGGCTGCTGCTCTACCGCCAAGACGCCGGCGAGCCCCCCGAGGTCGGCAGCATGGCTACGGCCAAGGGAACGGCAACGGGAACGGCAACGGCCAGCAACCAGGGGCTGCTGGGGCTCGAGCTGACTGGCAACTTCCTCTTTGATCCCCACACCCCTGCCGACTTCCGCCAGGGCCTGATCCGCACTGCTGGCGCCGATCCAGCAGCCCTAGGGGATTGCTGGCTGCGCGGCGATCGGGGGGCCCAGATGGTGGTGACAGCAGCCTGCGGCCAAGCGCTCGATGGCCAGCAAGCCCAGGTGGGCGCGGTGGAGATCCAACTGGCCGCCCGGCCCGTCGAAGAGCTGCAGCTGCCGGCGCAACGGCAACCGAAACGGCTGAGCTGCGTGGAGGCATCCCTGCGGCTGGATGCGCTGGCCTCGGCAGGGTTTGGCCTCTCCCGCAGCCGCATGGCCGAGCGGATTCGCCAAGGCGAACTGGCGATCAACTGGCAAACCGTGACCAGCCCCAGCCGCGAACTCGCCAGCGGTGATCGGGTGCAGTGGAGCGGGCGCGGCGAACTGCACGTGGAAGAGGTGGCCCTCACCAAGCGGGAGCGCTGGCGCATCACGCTGTTGCGCCTCTAGCCGGGGAGTGGAATGAAGAGGTGCACTGCGAAGAGGTGCACTGCTAAGTTGCACGGGCTCTTCAAAAGGGCCCCAGTTACCAAGCTGGGCGATTAGCTCAGAGGTAGAGCACTACCTTGACACGGTAGGAGTCACTGGTTCGATTCCAGTATCGCCCATTTTCCTCTTTCATTGTTCCCAACTGAGCTTGGTATGGCAGCCGCGGCAAGGGATCTGGGCGCGGCCAACCTGAACGCATCCAAGCCATTCAGTGTGGTGATTGGCCTCGGCCGATCGGGAATTGGAGCCGCCAAGCTGCTGCACCAACAGGGCCAATCGGTGCTTTTGATCGAGAGTCAAAGCAGCCCCGAACGGGAAGCCCAAGCTGAAGCCTTGCGCCAACACGGCATCGCCGTGCAGCTCGGCGTGCCCCTCGATCCAGACCCCTTCGCCGGCCTGCCCTGCCAACCCCACCAGGTGATCGTGAGCCCTGGCATTCGCTGGGACCACCCCACCCTGGTGGAGCTGCGCCGGCGGGGGGTGCGGGTGCAGGGTGAGCTGGGCCCCGCCTGGGAAGCCTCCAACGCCGTGCCCTGGATCGGCATCACTGGCACCAACGGCAAAACCACGGTCACCTATCTGGTAGGCCACTTGCTTGCCAGTGGCGGACTGGATGCGCCGATGGGCGGCAACGTGGGCAACTCCGCCGCCGAGTTGGTGCTCAACCGCTGCCAGGCGCACCAACCGCTGCCCAGCTGGCTGGTGGTGGAATTGAGCAGTTATCAGATCGAAGCAGCTGCCGAGGTGGCGCCCCAGATCGGCATCTGGACCACCCTCACCCCCGACCACCTCGAGCGGCACGGCACCCTCGAGAACTACCGCGCGATCAAACGCAGCCTGCTCGAGCGCAGCAGCGTGCGCATCCTCAACGCCGACGACCCCGATCTGCGGGCCCATGCCGGCAGTTGGGACCACGCCATCTGGATCACAGCGGGCAGGCGCGAGGAACTTCCCGCCGCCATCCAACCCAGCCTCTGGATCGAGGGCGATCGGGTACGGCTGCTTGGCCCCGATGGCCCCCAAGACCTGATGGCGGCCGATGCCCTGGCCATGCCAGGGGCTCACAACCGTCAGAACATGCTGATGGCAGCGGCAGCGGGGCTCCAGGCGGGCCTGAACGGCAGCCAGATGGAGCAGGCCTTCCGCCACTTCGGCGGGGTACCCCACCGGCTCGAGCGCATCCGCGAGCTCCAGGGGGTGACCTACTTCAACGACAGCAAGGCCACCAACTACGACGCCGCCGAGGTGGCCCTCAAGGCTCTGGACGGGCCCCTGGTGGTGCTAGCCGGGGGCGCTTCCAAACAAGGCGATGCCAGTGGCTGGATCGCCGGGCTCCAGCAGCAAGCCAAAGCCGTGGTGCTCTATGGAGCCGCCCAACAGGAATTCAACGACCGTCTGAGCGATGGCGGCTACGGCGGCGCCGTGCACTGCTGCGTTGGCCTGGAAGAGGCCGTGCCGCTCGCGGCCAAGCTGGCCTCCGAGCTCGATTGCCCGGCGGTGCTGCTCTCTCCCGCCTGCGCGAGCTTCGATCAATACAGCGATTTCGAAGCCCGCGGCGACCACTTCCGGGCCTTGGTTACGGCCCTGTAACCGCTCAGCGCCGGTTGGCGGCCAGCTGCAGATACCCGGCTGCACCGATGCAGATCGCCAGAGGACCGGTGGCAAAGAGCCCCACCCCACAGGCCAACACACCCACGGCGCTGATCGCCACGATCACCACCAGCAGCACAGCCACATCGAACCAATGGGGGGTCACCAAGGCCCTGGCACCAGCCATGGCATCGAGAAACGAGACCCGCTGGTCAATCAACAGGAAGGCCGAGAACCAGTAAGCAACGCTGAGATAGATCCCCGGGATGCCGAAGGCCAGCAACCCCAACAGGATGGCGATCGCTGCAAACACGTGCAGTCCCAGCAGATTGAAAAGCTGCCGAGTTTCCGTGAACAACTGACCAAATTTGAAGGTCTGCCCCTTGGCGGCCATCAAGGCACCGGTGAGCAGGGCCACGCTGCCCACCAGATGCACCACCACCTCGAGCAACAGCAGCAGGCCATAGGCAATGAACTGCAGCACATGGGGGCCTGGTTCAATCAACTTGACCGCCACCGCTTGGGCACCAAACGACACGACAGCGGCAACAATCGTGTAGAGGATGGCGAAGCCCACCAACACCAGAGCATTGCGGGAAAATCCCCGCCAGCCCGTTTGAATAATCGTTCCGTAATGCATGGCTCTACTGGAAGGGAGGTTGTAAGGAATGGTCGCCTCGGCAGTGTCGGCAGCGCTCTGGGCTGTGTCAACGCAGCCGCACGGATTTGAAACCGATGGGCATTCCCAAGGGGCCAAACCCTTGCACCATGCGGCCCCATCGCTCAGCGCAGCCCTAGCATCACCGCGTCGATTCCCGCAAAACGGCTTCTGGCCATGGCGTTTTGGTTGATGAAAAGCGAACCCGACGTGTACGGGATTGACCATCTCCAGGCTGAAGGCACAACGCTCTGGGATGGCATTCGCAATTACCAGGCCCGCAACTTCATGCGCAGCATGAACGTCGGCGACCAAGCTTTTTTCTATCACTCCAACACCAAACCACCCGGCATTGTGGGGTTGATGGAGGTGATCGAAACCGGCCTGACCGACCCCAGTCAGTTTGATCCCCAATCCAAGTATTTCGATCCAGCCTCCAAGCCAGAGCAGCCGCGCTGGGATTGCGTGCGTCTGCGCTTTGTGCGCCGCTTCTCCAGCGGCCTGAGCCTGGATGCGCTCAAGGAGCAGTTTTCGGTGGAGGAGCTGGGGGTTGTGAGGCGGGGAAATCGCCTCTCGATCCTGCCCGTACCCGACACCGCAGCCCACAAGCTGTTTGGCCTCCTGGATCAACCATGAGCCTGCTGCGGCCGATCAGCTCCCGACCCATCGCCATCCGCGAGGCCCTCGAGCGGGGCTGGGCCGCCTTCGCCAGCTGCCCCTGGGTGCTGATGGGGTTCACCCTGCTGGTCGGCGGCATCAACCTGCTCAGCCAGGTGCTCTACCGCTACGAAAGCAACCAGGTGGTGGGCCTGTTCCACCAAAACGACCCCTGGGCCCTGGCCGTGGCTGGCGCCGCCTGGCTGACCTGGGCCCTCAGCAGCCTGTGGCTGGTGGTGGGGCTGATGCGCGGCGCCGAAATGGCCCTCGGCCTCCACCAACCGCGCTTCGCAGACCTGGCCCGGCTCAATCGGATGGCCATGCTGCGCTGCGGCGGCACCCTGCTGCTGATCCTGGTGTTGAACGCCCTGATCGTGAGGTTGGCCCAGGCCAGTGCCTGGCTGCTCACCCTGATCCAGCCATGGCTGGCGCCCTTGCCCCTGGTGGCGGGTGTGGCCGTGGCGGTGTACCTGGCAGCGGACCAAATCCTCTGCTTGCCCCTCACCCTGATGGGCCATTGCAACCCCGTGGAAGCCTTTCGCAGTGGCCGGGCAGCGGTGGATCCCCACTGGCTCCATGCCCTGGGGCTGACCCTGGTGGTGCTGCTGATCCTGCTGGCGGGGTTTCTGGTGCTGCCGGTGGGCCTGCTGGCAGCCCTCCCAATCACCTGCTGCACCCTGGCAGCGGCCTATCAGCAGTTGTTTGGGTCCTGAAAGCTGCTCTGGCCAGGAAACAGATTGGCCAGGTAATAGCGGGTCACGGCACGACTTTCGAGGCCGTTCTGCACCAAAAAGCCGGCGAGGGCCGCCTGCACCAGGCGGTATTGATCCCAATTGGGGTGGCGCTCAATGAAGCTGCGCATCGACGCCAACAACGCTTCCGGCACCACGGCCGTCAGGCTGACCACACCCTCGTGATCGATTCCATCGCCCGTTTCCCTGGGCTGCCCAACGCGCTGGGGAGCCAAAACGTCGAGGGGGGAAACCGGGGAGGTGGCCATGCCAACCGCGTGGATCAGATAGCTAGTCCGCCACGGCAGGGAGCCAGCGTCAACCAAGCCGTTACAGGCCTCAAAGCGAGCCCTTGCAGCCTGAGAATCAAGCCCTGCACTCACCTATTGGATCGCCAACGCCGCCCAGCCAGCCCCACCTAATCCGCTGCGCGCCCTTGTCAAGTGGCTGCAACACCCCGCGGCGCGTTCTCCGCAACCATCAATCCCCCGATGCCCTCGATGGGCGAAGCCTGGGGAAAACCTGGGCAAAACCGCCCATCCACCGGTGGGGAACCCAGGCCCTGGTGCAGCCATCAAGATTGCTGATCACCGAGCGATTCCCAGGCCAATCTCAGCATGGGGCCACCCACTGGGCCAAAGCGGCAGCGAAGGCCCTGCTGGCGGCTGGCCCCCAGGAACCCTCCAGCCCCCGCTGCCCGGCGGCAGGCGTGAGCACAAAGCGCAACTGCCAACGATCCGTCTCGCCCTCCAGTTCCAGCCAAAGCCCCCCTTCCGCCAGTTCGAGATCGAGCTCCAGGGTGAGGGCCTCTTCCGCCATCAACTGGCCGGCCAGGAGCTCCCGCTGGGCCAGCAGCCGGGCAAGGCCCTGCTGCAGGGCGCTGGCCTCAGGCGCCGTGAGCTCAGCCGCCCAGCCGGCTCCCCCGATCAAGACGCCAAAGGGGTGGCGAGCTGGATCCACCAGCAACCGCCACCCCTCACCCTCCTGCACGTGCATCGCAGCAGACTTTTGTGTTCAAGCTTGGGCCCATTCTTCGGCCAAGCCGGGCCCTAAGCCGCAATCAGCCAGGCAACAGATCCGGCTGGTCCTGTTCGTCGCTCAATTCAATGATGGCCCGTTGCACGGGTTTGATCATGGAGTCGTCGAGCAGGCCATCAAAATCATCGAACCGGCGCTGCTTGGCCCGAAAGGCAATCCGAACGGTGGTGAGGTAGCGGTTGCTGGAATAACGAATCAGACTCTCGCCCCGCTGTGCCAAATCCTTGGGGCTGACCTCAAGACCGCTCTGCATCGAACCACAATCACCTACTTCGAGCCTAGGGCAAGGGGGCCTCACCGATGACAACCGCAGGCGGCACCCTGGCCATCGACCTGGGAAGCAGTACCAGCGTGGTGGCCTTTCAAGCGGCCCCTGGGCCCTGCGACCTGCTGGCCTTGCCGCCCTACAGCCTGGATGATCCGGTGGTGGTGCCCAGCTTGGTGTGGCTGAACCCGGAATCCCCCGCCGGCACCCGAGCGCTGATCGGTCGCCAGGTGCTGGAGGCCGGCCTGGCCCACCGCGACGATCCCGCCCTGCGCCGGGATTTCAAACGGGAGATCGGCTCCGGTGGCGCCGTGGGACAAGCTGCCGAACAGGCCGGTGCCTTGCTGCTGCAGAGCCTCTGGCAAGCCCTGCCGAGCGGCATTCAGCCCGAGCGCCTGGTGCTCACGGCCCCCATCGATAGCTACCGGGCCTACCGCCAATGGCTGGCGGAGGTTTGCCAGAAACTGCCCGTGGCGGAGGTAGCCCTGGTGGATGAACCCACCGCCGCGGCCATCGGCGCCGGCCTGGCACCAGGCAGCACCGCCCTGGTGCTCGACATGGGCGGCGGCACCGTGGATCTGGCCCTGGTCAAGCTGCAGGGCGGCGAGGGGCGGGCTGCCCCGATCGCCCAGTTGCTGCGCTTTGGGGGCCGCAATCTCGACAGCAGCGGCCAGGCCCTGCGCTGCGCCGAGGTGATCGGCAAAGCGGGCCTGGCCTGCGGCGGCCGCGACATCGACCGCTGGATTGCAGCGGAGCTATGGCCGGATCAGGCCCTCAAGGCGCCGATGCTGGAGCTGGCCGAACGGCTCAAGTGTCAGTTGAGCAGCCAGGACGAGGCCATGGCCCTGCTGAGCATCCCGGGCCAATCGCCAACCCCGTGGTCCCTAACCCGGCAGCGCTTCGAAACCCTGCTGGAGGAACGGGGCCTGATGGCTCAACTGCACGACCTGCTCGAGCAGGTGCTAGCGGCAGGCCGCCGGGCGGGGATGGATCCCCGACAGATCACGGCGGTGTTGCCCGTGGGCGGCAGCAGCCGCATCCCACGGGTGCGGCGCTGGCTGGAGCAGCAGCTTCCGGGTGTGCCGTGCATCGGCGAGCGGCCCGTGGAGGCCGTGGCCCTGGGCGCCCTGGCCCTGACCCCCGGTGTGCAGCTCAAGGATGTGCTCAGCCATGGGGTGTCGCTGCGCTGCTGGGAACAACGCTCCAGCCGCCATCTCTGGCATCCCCTGTTTGTGGCGGGCCAGAGCTGGCCCACGGAGCGGGCCCTGGAAATTGTGTTGGCCTGCAGCCGGGATGGCCAGGGTGAGCTGGAGCTGGTGCTGGGGGAACCCCAACGGGAACACCGCGGCGAAGTGGTGTTCGAGGGGGATCTGCCCGTCTTGCGACCCCGCCCCGCCGGCAGCGACCCGGTGCTGGCCTGGGATCAACAACCTGCCGCCATTGCCCTCAACCCAGCCGGTGAGCAGGGCGTGGATCGGCTGAAGCTCGGTTTTGCGATCCAGGCCAACGGCGATCTGAGCGTGGCCATCACCGACCTCGCCACAGGCGCCAACCTGGGCCAACGGGTGCTTGGCTGCGTGCGCTGACACAAGCCAGGAAAGCCCGCAAAGGAAGGCCAGAAGGCTGATAGAACGGGAACTGCTTGCATGTTCTGCCTTGGCCCTCCGCCGGCACAGGCTCCCGCGTTTTTGGCTGGGGATCACCTTGGGGCTGGTGACGGTGGGCATCGGTGCCACCTTCTGGTGGGAACGCCAATTGCCCGGACGCATTGCCCAAGCGGCAGCGAGCGGCCAGTTGGATGCCTGCCTGCGCTACAGCGAACAGCTCGAAGCCCTGCGCTGGCTGGGCGACAGCGTGCCAAGAGAGCAGGGGCAGTGCCGCAGACTCAAGGCCGCCCAGCTCTGGCGCCAGCAACAATGGCGCGCGGCCCTGAGGCTGCAGTGGCAGTTGGTGAATTCCCAGGCGGCCGAGGCCGGCGATCAACGCCAGCTCGAGCAATGGGAGCTAGCCCTGCAACGCCAGGCCCTCGACCGGTTCCAGCAGGGAGATCTGCCGGGTGCCCTGGAGTTGCTCGCCGTCATCGGCGAAGACCACAACAACACCGGCAGCAGCACCGGTGACCAATTCAAAGAGATCTGGAGCCGCAATCGCCTGCTGGTGGAGCGGGCCCAGAAACTGGTGCGCCAACAGCGTTGGTGGGAAGCCCTCGATGCCCTCACCCGCCTCGATCACCCCTGGTGGAAAGGGCAGAGCCGTGGGCTGTTAGCCCAGGTGCAGGCGGGGCTCAACCAGTTGCATGGCAAAGACAAAGAACACGATGAGCACGGGGCCATCCCCCACACCGTGCCCGAGGCTGCCCTCGATGCCGAGGTGCAAGCGCGCCTTGCCCGGGGCATGGATGAGTGGTCGGCGTTCAAAGGAGCCTGCAAAGCCCTGGGGGGCAAGGTGGTGGAAGCGGGCCCCGAAACCGCCTGCCAGCGCTGAAGCCCAGCACCCATGACAAGATTGGCCGCTAAGCACAGCGCCCGGGGCCATGCAGACAGGAGATCAGGTCAAGGTGACCCAGAGCGTGGTGGTGTTTCACCATCCCCAACATCGGGGCGTGGCCTTTGATCTTCAGGGCCAGCAGGGCGAAGTGGTGAGCGTGCTCAACGACTGGAAAGGTCGCGTGATCAGTCCCACCATGCCGGTGGTGGTGGCCTTCGGAAAATTCCGGGCCCACTTCCGCGCCGAAGAACTGGAAACGCTCTAGTTCCAGGCCTGCGGGTGAGCCTGAAGGGCTCAGGGCCTGAGCAGGAACACCCCCTCTTCGCCATCAATCGCCTGCAGCGCCAGCTGGATCGTTTCCTGGCGACTGGTGGGGACCACCCGGCCACAGAAATCAGGCTGGATCGGCAATTCGCGATGGCCCCGATCCACCATGGCCAGCAGGCTGACCCGGGTGGGCCGCCCCCAGGCCTGCAGCGCTTCGAGGGCCGCACGGACGGTGCGGCCGGTGAAGATCACGTCGTCCACCAGCACCACCTGACGGTCATCCAGGCTCACCGGCAACTCCGTGGGCTGCACCAAGCGGGTGCCCACCCGCTCAAGGTCGTCGCGGTGAAAGGTGGGATCGAGGCTGCCCTGGTCGATGGCATGGCCGCAGATCGCCGCCAGCCGCTGGGCCAGCACGGCCGCCAGGGCTACGCCGCGGGTGGGAATCCCCAGCAGCACCAACTGGCGGGAGTCGGTTGCACTTTCCAGCACCTGGGACGCCAGGCGATCGAGGGTGCGGGCCAGGTCTTGGGCCGAGAGCAATTCGAGCCGGTTCATGCAGCCACAGCCAGCAGGGCCAATCTATGGAGATCCGCCCCAGAGGGGATCTGTCACCAAAGGCTGACGCCGTTGGGATCACGGGAATTGCGCTGCAGAGCCTGGCTGTAGGTTGGGATTCAAGGCGATGCAGACAAGCCGCGTTGTATGCACAACTCCCGAGCTAACGCCTTGTGCCGAGCTAATGCCTCTGCCAGGGCAAACGCCTCCAGGTGATGCGGGTGACAGCCAGTCCTTCCCCCCAGCCCCAGCCCCGAGCCGAAGGCCAGCGCTCCGTTGCTCCCGTTGTGTTGGCCATCCTGGATGGCTGGGGCTATCGCCACGACAACGCCCATAACGCCATTCGCTCCGCCGCCACGCCGGTGATGGATGCCCTGTGGCACGCCTATCCCCACACCCTGATTGAAGCCAGCGGCGGCGCCGTTGGCCTGCCCGATCATCAGATGGGCAATTCCGAGGTGGGCCACCTCACCATTGGCTCCGGTCGCATCATTCGCCAGGAGCTGGTGCGCATCGGTCAGGCCGTCAAAGACGGCAGCATTGCCGACAATCCCACCCTCAATGCCCTGGCCGACAAGCTGCTGGCCAGCGGCGGCAGCCTGCACCTGATCGGGCTCTGCAGCGATGGTGGCGTGCACAGCCACATCGAGCATCTCGCTGGCTTGCTGCACTGGGCCGCCGGCCGCGGATTGAAGGATGTGTGCATCCACGTGATCACCGATGGACGCGACACCCCACCCAACAGCGCCCCCGGCTTTGTCAGGGCGGTGCAAGAACAGATCGCGGCCGCCGGCGTGGGCCGCATCGCCAGCCTCTGCGGCCGCTATTGGGCGATGGATCGCGATAACCGCTGGGAACGCACCGAAAAGGCCTACCGCCTGCTGACCGAATCAGGGGAAGTGAGCCCCCACACGCCGCTCGAAGCGATCGAAGCCTCCTACGCCGAAGACGTGGGGGATGAATTCCTCGAACCCGTGCGGATCAGCGATGACCCGATTCAGTCGGGTGATGGGCTGATCTGTTTCAACTTCCGGCCCGACCGCGTGCGCCAGTTGATCCGCTCGCTCGTGCTCACCGACTTCGATGGATTTGAGCGCAACGCCATCCCCAGCGTGGATGTGGTGACCTTCACCCAATACGAAAAGGGGCTGCCGGTTGGCGTGGCCTTCCCTCCCGAATCCCTGGATGGACTCTTGGGCCAAGTGGTGTCGGAATCGGGGCTGCGCCAATTCCGCACCGCCGAAACCGAGAAGTACCCCCATGTCACCTATTTCATGAATGGGGGCATCGAGCAGGCCTTCCCGGGCGAAGACCGCCACCTGGTGCCTTCCCCCCGCGTGGCCACCTACGACCAGGCCCCGGCGATGTCGGCCGAACAACTCACCAACGACTGCATCACCGCCCTCAACAAGGGGGTTTATTCGCTGGTGGTGATCAATTACGCCAACCCCGACATGGTGGGGCACACGGGCCAGATGGAGGCCACGATGCAGGCCATCAGCACCGTGGACAGCTGTGTGGGCAGGCTGATGGAAGCCACCAACCGTCTGGGCGGCACCCTCCTGATCACCGCCGACCACGGCAACGCCGAAGTGATGGAAGGGCCGGATGGCCTGCCCTGGACCGCCCACACCACCAACCCCGTGCCCGTGATCCTGGTGGAAGGCGAACAACGCAAATTGCCCGGCCACGGCACGAACGTGCGGCTGCGTGATGGCGGTGGCCTGGCGGATATCGCCCCCACCTTGCTCGACATCCTCGATTTGCCCCAGCCAGCCACCATGAGCGGTGAAACATTGGTGGTGCCCGCCGAGGTAACCAGCCCACCGAGCCGCGTTCCCCAGACGCTTGGCGTCTAGCCTGGGCCGATGATCAGCTCGATTCTGTCGTGGGTGTGGATTGGCAGCGGCGTGCTGCTGATCATCAGCGTGTTGCTGCATAGCCCCAAGGGCGATGGCATGGGCGGCCTGGCCTCCAGCGGCGGCTCGATGTTCACCAGTGCCCGCAGTGCGGAGAACACCCTCAACCGCATCAGCTGGACCCTGCTGGCCATTTTTTTGGGCCTGGCGGTGGTGCTCAGTGCTGGCTGGCTGAAATAGGCCCATGAACCGGCGGGGCCTGCTGGGCGGAGTGGGATCGGGATTTGCGGTGTTGTTTGGCGGCGTGCAGGCTGCCTTGGCGGCCGCCAAAGCCGGCGATCCGAGCTGGCAGCTCAGCGAAGCCGCTTGGAAACAACGCCTGAGCCCTGCCGCCTTCGACGTGCTGCGGCTGGAGGGCACCGAACGGCCCTTCAGCAGTCCGCTGAACAACGAAAAACGTGCCGGCACCTACGTGTGCGCCGGCTGCCAGTGGCCTTTGTTCAGCTCCAAGGCCAAGTACAACAGCGGCACGGGCTGGCCCAGCTTTTGGGAGCCCTTGCCCAAGGGAATTGCCACCAAGCTGGATTTCAAGTTGATCGTGCCCCGCACCGAATACCACTGCTGGCGTTGCGGCGGCCACCAGGGCCATGTCTTCGACGATGGCCCCAAGCCCACCGGCAAGCGCTACTGCAACAACGGCGTGGCCCTCACCTTCATCCCGTGAATTCGGTGTTGTAGGCCTCCTCGCCGTGGGCCTGGATGTCGAGGCCCTGGCGCTCCTCCTGATCACTCACCCGCAGGGGGATGGCTAGAGCGATCAGCTTGAGCACCACGTAGGTGCCCACCCCCACCCACAACGCCGTGAAGCCGGCGGCCTTGAGCTGGATCAGCAGCTGGCCCGGATGGCCCGCCAGCAAGCCATCGGCGCCTGCCGGGTTCACCACCTTCAAGGCCAACACACCGGTGAGCAGGATCCCCACAAAACCGGCCACCCCGTGTACGGGAAGCACATCGAGGCTGTCGTCCAAACCGCTGCGGTTTTTGAGCTGGAGGGCATAGCTGCAGATCAGTGCCGCGGCGAAGCCAATCACCACAGCCCCCAGCGGGCTGACAAAACCAGCGGCTGGCGTGATCGCCACCAGCCCAGCCACCGCACCGGTGGCCACCCCCACCGCCGTGGGTTTACCGCGCTGGAGGGTTTCCAGCACCATCCAGCCCACCGCCGCCGCCGCACCGGCGGTGTTGGTGGTGAGACAGGCCAGGGAAGCCAGGTTGCCGGCAATCAGGGCACTACCGCCATTGAAGCCAAACCAGCCAAACCACAGCAAACCGGCGCCCAACAGGATGAACGGCACGTTGTGGGGAGGCGCGCTTTGGCCTGGATAGGTGCGCCGCCGACCGATCACCGCTGCCGCCACGGCCGCTCCGACCCCTGAGGCCATTTCGACGACCAGTCCGCCGGCGAAATCCAGGGCACCCAAGCCATCCGCCCCCAGGAATCCGCCCGGGCCCCACACCATGTGGGCCAGGGGCAGATAGATGACGGTGCTCCAGAGCAGCACAAAGGCAATCCAGGCGCGGAAATGGATCCGCTCCACCACGGCACCGGAAATCAACGCCGGCGTGATGATCGCGAAGGTGAGCTGGAACAGCGCCACCGCCCCATGGCTGAGCTGACCGTTGCCGTAGGGCGCCGACCAATTGGCTAGCCCCACCCATTGCCAGCCGCCAATGAAAGGGGCCAGCGGTCCACTGCCGGGTGAGAAGGCCAGGCTGTAGCCAAACAGCACCCAGAGCACACTCACCAGGGCCATGGCCGAAAAGCTCATCACCATCGTGTTGAGCACGTTGCGGCTGCGCACAAAGCCCGCATAGAAGAGGGCCAGCGCCGGCGTCATCATCAACACCAGGGCAGCGCTCAGCAGCACAAACCCGTTGTTGGCGCTTTGCAAGGCCTGGGCGGCCGGAGAAATGGCATCCGGGGAGATGGCAGCCGCCAACACAGGCGCCAGGGGAACGAGGTGCACAGGGGCGCCGCAGATGGCATCACGCTGCACGCCAGCCAACCGGCAAACTTGTAGCCGTTGCTACAAAAGCTGCCATTCTTGTTCGAATCGATACCAATTCGAGGCTCGTTCCCCCGGCCGGCCGCGGTGGGCGGATGGATCCGGGCCAACAAAAAAGCGCCCCCGAAGGGGCGCTTTGACTGGGATCTGAAAGATCGGAACCCGAAGGATCGCGCTTTGACTGTGATCTCGCAGGAGATCAATAGTCGAAGTCGCCGCCCATGCCACCGCCACCGGCGGGTGCAGCTTCCTTCTTCTCGGGCAGGTCAGCCACGATGCACTCGGTGGTGAGCACCATGCCAGCGATCGAAGCGGCGTTCTGCAGGCCAGAACGGGTCACCTTGGCGGGGTCCACGATGCCGGCGGCCAGCATGTCGACGTACTCGC
>CAYFKI010000012.1:12852-14784 GCA_964343525.1 uncultured Cyanobium sp. | reverse complement strand
TGCCATCGGGCGGCAGATCCACGGCCACCAGCTGCCAGCCCAACAGGCCCCGGCGGGCAAAGGTGAGATCCAACCGCTGCTGGCGGCTGTCGCGCAGGGTCACCCCAAAGCGGTTCCAAGAGCGGTAGCCCAGCTGGGTGTGGCTCAGCCAGTGGCTGGCCTGCTGGAGCTGGCCCAGGGGATTGGCAGCTGGTGGCTTGGGCTGTTGCCGCTCGGATGCCTGGCGATCCAACAGGCCTTGCACCCCGGCGGGGGTGACCAAGTTGTCGACCAGGCCCTGCACAAAGGGAGCCATCAAGGCGGCCGCCAAACCGCCGAACAGGGAGGCCCCTGGCTCGCTGTGGCCCGTGAGACGCTCCAGCGCCACCTGCTGGGCCTCGCCCCGCAGCGAGGAGCGCAGGGCGGGGAAATCAATCATGGCGCTCACCGCGGCGCCATCACCCCGCACCACGGCATTTCCAAAGGAGGCCAGGGCCCACAACGGGCTGGCGGCATAGACAGCCGCGGCCCCCACAGAAGCGGCGACGGCCAAGCCCCCGAATCCCCTTGCCAATCCGTTCTTCGCCAAAAAACCTCGAGGGCTCTGCCTCCTGGAACCATGACAGTCTGGATCCATTCACTGTCTCCGCCATGGGCCCCACCAGAGCAAAGCGCTTGGAGCTGCGCCTCGAGAAAACCCTCTGGAGCCTGCGGCTGATGGCCATCCTGCCGGTGGTGATGAGCCTGATCAGCACGGCGGTTTGCTTTGTGCTCGGCACGGTAGAAATCCTCAAGGCCCTCCACCTGCTGATCGATCAGCACGGCAGCCGAGACAAGTTCGTAGCGCTGCTGCTTGGTGAGCTGGTGTCTGGGATCGACCTCTACCTGATTGGCCTGGCCCTGTTGATCTTTGGTTATGGGGTGTACGAACTGCTGATCTCACCCATCGATGCCGCCCGCGAAGCCCACCCAGGTGGCAGCAGCCTGCTCGACATCCGCAATCTCGATCAGCTCAAGGAAAAACTGGTGAAAGTGCTGGTGGTCGCCCTGATCGTGGGGGCCTTCAAGGCCATGCTGACGCTGCCCATCACCGATGGAGCCTCGCTGGCCCTGTTCTGCCTGAGCGTGCTGCTGCTCGCCCTCAGCGGTTACCTGGTGACGGGCGATGGTCACCACAAAGCCCCCTGGAAATCCTGAGATCCCTCTCAAGCCCGCCTCTGCCTAAGCCGCCTCAGACCAAGCTCGTCTCAGTGATCCTGGATGTGGCGCAGGATCCGGCCGCTCTGGGTGCCGTGGCGATCGCCCGCCTCTTTGGCCGCCCGCTTGATCGCCGCCGCCTTGGGCTCCGGGTGACGCTCCGGCCGCTCGCCATGCACCCGCACCGCGTGCACATGCAGGGCAACCCCCACGCCGATGAGGGCGAGCAGGGCCAAAACAATGCGGCGATTGCCGGAATAGGGATCCATGGGCCCATCATCCTGCGCGGAAGCCCTGGGGCAGTTCAGTACTGGTTGAGCCCCGCCATCCCGTTGTAACCCTCCTCGGGATCGAATTCATTCCACCCCGGGCTGGCTTCTGAAAACAGGCCGTAGCGGGCGTCTTCGTCGTTATCGAGCGTGTTGTGGGTGGGCCGGGTATCGCAACTCACCGCCCCGCCAGGCAGGGTTTGGCAGTTGTCAAACACCACCCCAGCCCAACTGGGGCCGCCAACGGCCAGATCCAGACCGCAAGGCATCACCAGGGCAAGGGCCAGCAAAACCCGGCGATCCAACGGCCCAAGGCGACTCAACTGAGATGATGGCACCGCTTTCACACCAGCAGCGATGTACACCGATTGGACCGCCGTCATCCTGCTGCTGCTGACGGCAGCTCCCCTAGCTGCTGTGGTGGCGACCACAGCCTTCTTTATCTGGCGCCAGAAAAACGCCAAACAGCGCTGATTGGCTTAGCGCT
>CAYFKI010000012.1:9162-12752 GCA_964343525.1 uncultured Cyanobium sp. | reverse complement strand
GGCTCAGCCCTGAGGGGCCCAGCCTTGGGGGATCAGCCGCTGACCTGGAAGGTGGGCCGGTTCCGTGAGGGCGTGATCACTAGTGCTGGCTTCACGCTTGGCACGTTCGGGTTGGCTGCGCTCCGACTGAAACAGGGCAGCGGTGGTGATCGCCGCTGACAAGCCCGAGAGTTGCCCCTGCCCGAGGCACTCCAGGCAAGTTCGATAGCGCTGGTCCGTGAGGCGGAGCACACCGCTTCCGCCGCATTGGCTGCAGGGTGTCATGACGTCGGTGTATCCCGATGTTGTGAGTTCCCAATACTTTGGTCGTTTTTTTGACCACGATCCCGAAACAATCCTTAAGTCTTGTGGTCAATCTGGGAGCCATTGATCTCTCCCTTGGATCA
Source organism: uncultured Cyanobium sp. (assembly GCA_964343525.1). Classification (GTDB taxonomy): domain Bacteria; phylum Cyanobacteriota; class Cyanobacteriia; order PCC-6307; family Cyanobiaceae; genus Cyanobium_A. Next base: position 12,366 of record CAYFKI010000012.1, on the reverse strand, counting down.
CGCCAAAGCCGTTTGTTGCACCAACCGGCGCACCCGGCTTTGAAACGTTTCCAGATCCAGCTGCTCGACCAACTCCTGGGCGCTCAAGCGCGCCCCCATCTCCACCAAGCCAGCACTGGCCGCCAACGTGCCCACCACCGCAGCCGCATCCAGGCCTTGGTTGCGGTAGCCCTCCAAACCCTCGGCACCATCGCGCTTACTGAGCCGCTGGCCTGAGCCATCACGCCAAAGGGGCACATGGCCATAGCGGGGTGGGGCCAGATCGAGCTGCGCCATCACGGCCACCTGGGCAGCGGTGGCCCCCCAGAGATCCTCACCGCGCAGCACATCGCTGATGCCCAGGCTGATTTCATCCACGGCCGTGGCCAGGTGGTACGCCAAAAAACCATCGGCCCGCCGCAGCACCACATCCCCCACCACCGAGGGGCCATCCAGATCACCCGGCCTGCCGTAGCGCTCCTGCCAAACCAGGCGCCCTGGCGGCATCCGGAGACGCCAACTGGGTAGGCGCTGTTGCTGCCATCCCCAGGTGTGCTGAGCCTGGCGGCACCAGCCCGGATAGACCGGCCGCTCGCCATGGGGGGCCGAGATATCCGCCAACATCCGGCGGCTGCAACGGCACGGATAGAGCAGGCCCGAGCGGCGCAAGCTGGAGAGCACGGTGTTGTAGATCCCGCGGCGCTGGCTCTGCCAGATCACCGGGCCATCCCAGAGCAAGCCCAGCCACTGGAGGTCCGCCTGAATCGCCTCGGCCGCCCCTGGGCGGTTGCGGGGGGTATCGAGATCATCCAAACGCAGCAGCCACTCGCCCCCGTGCAGGCGGGCTTCCAACCAGCTCAGCAGGGCTGTGCGCAGATTGCCGCGGTGCAGCGGGCCCGTGGGGGAGGGGGCAAACCGGCCCCGGTAGCCGCCCTGGCGCTGGGCCAAGCCCCACTGAAAATGACGCAACCTGATCCGCCTCCTGGGGCAAGCCTAAAAAAAAGCGGCCCTTCCGGGCCGCTCCAGATCTGTTCCCGACTTGGAGAGGAACAAGGCTTGGAAATCAGCCTTGAACGCGGTCTTTGAACAGTTTGCCGGCGGTGAAAGCGGGAACGCGCTTGGCAGGGATCTTGATTTTTTCGCCGGTTTTGGGGTTCAGACCCTGACGGGCGGAACGCTCGCGGGGTTCAAAGGAGCCGAAGCCCAGGATCGACACTTTTTTGCCTTCCACCACGGAATCGATGATGGTTTCAATGGCGGCGTCCACCACTTGGGAGACGTCGGTTTTGGTCAGCTCGGTGCGGGCGGCAACGAGGTTGACGAGATCGGCTTTGTTCATGGGAGCGGGAAAACTTGGCGAGGTGACCAACTCGGGTTGAGGAACCGCCCGACCGGTCTGGGTTGAGCGCGCCAATGGTATGGGGTGTTTTTGGGGCGCGCAACACAAAGCCTTGTTACGGCAACCGTTTTGGTCATGTTTTCCGCAAAAACAAGCCCCCCAATCATCCTCACTCGCTCTAACTGGGCACCAAACTCAAGGCATCAAAATCCAGTTGGGACAAGAGATTTGCCCCATTCGGCACCAACTTCTCGCCCCGCAGTGCGCCCAGGCCGCCTCCCGTTGCAATCCATTGCGGACTCTGACTGGGCAACCAGGCCTGGAGGCGCTTGAGGCTGGCGAGCTGCCGCGGCCAATGGAAGCTGCGCGCGGTGCGTAGGGGCGCCAGCTGGCCCGGCCCCACCGGCAGCAACAGCCGTCCGCAGAACAGCCCATCGATCCAACTGGGCCCATGCAGGCTGACGCCCTGGGCGTGCAAGACACAGCTGCCGGGCGTGGGCCCCGGGGTCCACAGCAACCGCACACCCGCAGCCAAGGCATGCTCCGTGGCAAAGGTTTGCAGCTGCTTCACCCCCGGCAGCAGGTAGGCCTCCTGCTCCTGCACCAGCACCTGCCAGCCCAGGGCCTCCTGGAAACGACGGCATTGGCCATGGGCCACCCGGCTGGTGAGCACAACCGTGCCCGGCCCCACCGCCGCCGTGCGCTGCTGCAAAAAGGTGAGATTGGCTTCGCTAAAGCCCGGGCAATCCACCAGCACATCCCCAGTACTGCCAAGGGCTTCCGCCTCCAAGAGCCAACTGCTGCCGCCCTGGCTATCGCGGCTGGGGGCAAACAACCACAGCCCCGGGCCCACAGCCTGGGGCGGCCGGCCGGGATCGGCAGGCTGGGGTTGGGCGGAAAGGGTTTGCACAGAAAGGGTTCGGCGTTGCCTTCTCTTGCCTAGTTTGTGATTGCCCAGGCCAGGCCTGTTGAGTTCGCATTCCCCCATCCGTCTTGGCACCCCCTGGCCCCTCGGGGCAAGCACCACTGCAAGGGGGGTGAATTTCTCGGTGGTGGCCCCCCTCGCCACCCGGGTGGAACTTCTGCTATTTGCCCATCCGGAGGCCAGCGAGCCCTACCGGGTGGTGGAGCTCGATCAGCGCCACCGCTCGGCCGAGTACTGGCATGTGGAGGTGGAAGGCCTGGGTGAGGGTTGCTGTTACGGCTATCGGGTGTTTGGCCCGCTGCAGCCCGGCAGCCATGGCTTCAACCCCTCCAAGGTATTGCTGGATCCCTGCGCCCGCGCCATCGCCGGCTGGCAGGGCTACCGGCGAGGGGCCGCTGTTGGCGGCGTCCCCAACACCGCGAGCTGCCTCAAGGGGGTGGTGACCGAGCGGGATCGCTTTGATTTCAGCCAGGCCCCCAGACCCCGCCACAGCTGGCAGCAGAGCGTGATCTACGAGCTGCACGTGGGGGGCTTCACCCAGGGGCAGGACTGCCCAGTGGCCTCGGAGCGGCAAGGCAGTTTGCTGGGCCTGATCGACACCCTTCCCTACCTCCAGCAACTGGGCATCACCACGGTCGAACTGCTGCCGGTGATGGCCTTCTGCCCCAACGATGCGCCGGCGGGGCGGCAGAACTACTGGGGCTACAGCCCCTTGAGCTGGATGGCGCCCCACCCGGGCTATCTGCTGGGCGACAACCCCCTGGAAGCTCGGCAGCAGGTGCGGCAGCTGGTTACGGCCTGCCACCAGGCGGGCCTGGAAGTGATCCTGGACGTGGTCTACAACCACACCACCGAAGGCAACCAGGCGGGCCCCACCTTGAGTTGGCGGGGGTTCGGCGATCGCCTCTACTACCAGCAAAACGCCAAGGGCGACTACCTCGATGTGAGCGGCTGCGGCAAC
>CAYFKI010000012.1:0-9152 GCA_964343525.1 uncultured Cyanobium sp. | reverse complement strand
GGCCGCTTCCGCGACGACGTGCGCCGCTTCTGGAACGGGGATGAAAAAACCTGTTGGGCGATGGGCCAACGCCTCAGCGGCAGCCCCGACCTCTACACCAAATCGTCGCCAAGGCCCGGGCAGGCCATCACGTTCCTCACCGCCCACGACGGCTTCACCCTCGCCGATGTGGTGAGCTTCAGCCGCAAACACAACCTCGCCAATGGCGAGGACAACCGCGACGGCGATAACCACAACAACAGCGGGCATTGGGGGGTGGAAGGCCCCAGCAGCGATCACGCCATCACCCAGCTGCGCAACCGCCAACAGCGCAATCTGCTCTGCAGCCTGCTACTAGCGCCTGGCGTACCCATGCTGCTGATGGGGGATGAGGTGCGCCGCAGCCAGGGGGGCAACAACAACACCTGGTGTCAGAACAACCCGATGGGCTGGATGCACTGGTGCCCAGACCCCGATGACCAGGCCCAGCACACCTTTGTGCGCAGGCTGTTGAAACTGCGCAACCATCTCAGCGCCCTGCTCAACCCTGAGCTGGCCCACCCGGATCGCGGACCCGGCCTGCCGGCCGAACCCGGGGAACGGTGGCGCCAATGGCATGGCGTGGAGATCAACAAACCCGATTGGGCGGCCTGGTCCCACACCCTGGCCTGGAGCCTGCATGAGAGCCCAGGCAGTCCCCTGGTGTGGTGCGGGATGAATGCCTACGGCAAGGCCATTCACTTCGATCTGCCGGTGTGCCCATCGGGCTGGCTGCGGGTGATCGATACGGGTCTACCCGCTGGTGAAGACCTGCCCGAACGCCCCCAACCCTGGCGGCCCACCAGCGCCCCCCTGGAAAGCCGCAGCCTGATGCTGCTGGTGGCCAGCCCGCTGTTGGAAGGCGTGGAGCTCTAGGCCCCCATGGCGTTGTTGCTCAACCTGATCTGGTTTGTGCTGGGCGGCCTGGTGATGGGCCTGGCCTGGTGGCTGGTGGGCCTGGTGTGCGCGGTCTCGATCGTGGGCCTTCCCTGGGCCAGGGCCTGCTTTGTGATCGGCACGTTCTCGTTCTGGCCCTTTGGCCAGGAAGCCATCAGCCGTCAGGAGCTCAACGGCCGCCACGACATCGGCACCGGTCCGCTGGGATTCATCGGCAATGTGATCTGGTTTCTGTTGGCGGGCTGGTGGCTGGCCATTGGCCACCTCACCTCAGCCCTGGCCTGCTTTCTCACGATCATCGGCATCCCCTTCGGGATTCAGCACATCAAATTGGCCCTGATCGCCCTGGCGCCCATCGGCCTGCAGGTGGTGCCGGTACGCCGCTGATGTATCGGATGGGAAGCGGGCGGCGGGAATCGAACCCGCATCATCAGCTTGGAAGGCTGAGGTTTTACCACTAAACTACGCCCGCAGCAGTACACATGAACCAACGAAATGGCGGCTGTGTACGGACTGGGCCGGATCGGCCGGGGCCGCGCGAACCGTCCCCATGTCTCTCCAAGCTGCAGCATTATGACCTCCAGCGACCAGGCCGTTGCCATCAGGAGCTGATGACCCCGCCCAGTTCGCCCCCGTGCTGATGCCGCCAACGGATGCCGTGAACCTGCGGGGCGCCGCGCGGCAGCGCCTGCTTTGGGCCTATGGCCTGGGGGATGCCGGCACGGGCATGGCCGCGTCGCTAATCGGCTTTTACCTCTTCATCTTCTACACCTCCGCCGCCGGATTGCCGCCTTGGCTGGCGGGGCTGGTGCTGATGGTGGCCCGCCTTTGGGATGCGGTGAACGATCCGATCGTGGGCTGGCTCAGCGACAAAACCAAAAGCCGCTGGGGCCCCAGGCTGCCCTGGATCCTGCTCAGCGCCCTGCCCCTGGGCGCCGCCATGGCCGGCATGTGGTGGCTCCCCCCCGGACCCACCTGGGTGAAGGTGATGGTGTTCATCGCGATCTCCCTGCTCGCCAACAGCCTCTACACCTGCGTCAACCTGCCCTACTCGGCCCTCGCCGCCGAACTGACCACCGACGTGCCGCTGCGCACACGACTGAACACGGCCCGCTTCACCGGCTCCATCCTGGCCAGCCTGCTGGGGATCGTGATCGGCGCCCTGGTCCTCAAAGACCACCACAACCCCACCAGCTACTGGCAGATGGGACTGCTCACCGGCGGCGTGGTGGCGATCGCCACCCTGCTCTGCGGCTGGGGGTTGACCCCCTCGGCGCGCGATTGCCAACGGCCCACCAGCCAAACCGGCAGCACCCGCCAACTGATCAAGCGGGTGCGCCGCAATGGCCGTTTTCTGATGGTATTGGGGCTGTATCTACTGCTGTGGTGTGCCCTGCAGATCATGCAAACCGCCGCCCTGATCTATCTACCGGTGGTGCTGCACCTCCCCGATGGCTGGAGCAACTGGATCCTGTTGCCGTTTTTGCTCAGCACCCTGGGGGGCCTCTGGATCTGGAACGCCGTGGCCCACCAGCAGGGCCGGATCCGGGCTTTCCACTGGGGCGCTGGCCTCTGGATTGCGGGCTGCACCGCAGCGATGCTGCTCCCCCCGCTCGACGGCAGCGTTGGGCCGATGGCGTCGGCAGCCAACGGCCTCAAGCTCGCCCTGCTGCTGCTCACCATGGTGGTGGCGGGCATCGGCGCCTCCACCGCCTACCTGATTCCCTGGGCCCTGTTGCCCGATGCCATCGACGCCGACCCTGAAAAACCCGCAGGCCAGTACAGCGCCTGGATGGTGCTGGCGCAGAAAATCTGCATCAGCCTGGCGCTCTTCTCCTTCGGCAACCTGATGAGCCTGAGCGGCTATGTGGCCAGCCAAAACGCCGATCAACCGGTCAGCGCCCTGGTCGCCATCCGCTTGTGCATGGGAATCATCCCCGCCACCCTTGTCGTGCTGGGAATGATCGTGATGCGACGCTGGCCCCAACGGGTCCCGAGCCCCAGCTAGATCCCTCTGTTGCGCATGGCCGTTCCCCCTCGGATTCGACAGCGATTGCGGGCCCCACGCTGGCTGCGGCGCCTGGGGGCCAGCCTGCTGATCGGCGGGCAAGCGATGAGCGCCATTGGCAAGGGCCAGATCAATGCCAACGACCTCAGCCTGCAATTGCTGGAGGCTGGACCCGGCAGCTTTTTGATCGTGTTCATCACCGCCCTGGCGGCGGGCACCGTGTTCAACATCCAGGTGGCAGCCGAGCTCACCAAGCAAGGGGCGGGCTCCACCGTGGGCGGCCTGTTGGCCCTGGGGCTGTCGCGCGAAATTGCCCCCCTCCTCACCGCCACCCTGCTCACCGGCAAGGTGGCCACCGCCTATGCCGCAGAGCTGGGCACCATGAAGGTGACCGAGCAAATTGACGCCATCACGATGCTGCGCACCGATCCGGTGCAGTTTCTGGTGGTGCCAAGGATCCTGGCCATGGTGGTGATGGCACCGGTGCAGTGCCTGCTGTTTTTCTTTGTGGGGATCTGGTCGGGGCAGGTGAGCAGCACCTGGCTCTACAACATCCCCCCCTCGGTGTTCTGGAATTCCGTGCGCACCTGGATGGAGCCCAGTGATCTGCCCGCGATGCTGGTGAAGGCCGTGGTGTTTGGACTGCAGATCGCGGTGATTGCCTGCGGCTGGGGCCTTTCCACCAAAGGCGGCCCCAAGGAGGTGGGCACCAGCACCACCGGCGCCGTGGTGATGATCCTGGTCACCGTGGCCCTGATGGATGCCCTGCTCACCAAGCTGCTGTTTGATTGATGGCTGATTTCCCGCCCGTGCCAGAAGCCGCCGCCCCCCAAGAGCCAGGCCCGGGATCCCAGGGCACGCTGCTTGAAGCCAGCTTTGCCGTACCGCTTGGCGTGGTGGTGCTGGGGCTAGCCAGCCTTGGGCTCAGCCCCTGGGCTCCCTGGGCCCCCTGGCTGGCCGGGATCCTGGTGGTGTTTGGGCTGTTCCTCGCCGTGCAAACAGCCCTGCTGCGGCTGGAGTTCGCCCCCGATGCCCTCCTGGTCTGGCGTCAAACGAGCCTGCTTCGGCGCTTCCCCTATGACCAATGGCTGGGCTGGAGAGTGTTCTGGCCAGGGTTTCCGGTGCTGTTTTATTTCCGTGAACAGCGCAGCATCCACCTGTTGCCTGTGCTGTTTGATGCCACGAGCCTGCGCCACAACCTGGAACGCCACCTGGATGCTGAGGGTGCCCTGTGATGCCTGACGAGACCGTGATGCCTGACGACCCGGTAATGCCTGAAGAACCCGCCATCCCAGGCAACCTTCCCAGCGCAGGCGAGAGCACACCGGTTGCGGCTCCAAGCGAAATCGCACCGCTAGTGGATCTGGCGCTGGAAGAGCTGCGCCAACAGCGTGAGGCCCTCCAAAGCGAGATCAACCAACTCGAAGCCCGGCGCGCCCAGATCCAAAAGGAGATCGACAGCAGCTTTGCCGGCCAAGCCGATGGCGTCGCCAGGCGCCTCAAGGGCTTCCAGGATTACCTGGTGGGGGCGCTCCAGGATCTTGCGGTGGCCGCCGAGCAAATTGATTTGGTGCCCCAACAGGTGTTGGTGCAACCTTCACCGCTCGATGCCGCCGCGGCTGCTAACGCCAGCACCCCTGATCCATCGGCAGGAGCACCGGCCCTAGGCGGCGTCTCCCCAACGGCAGGCGTGGCGGCCGCCGGGTTGTTCAGCCAGGACGCCACCTTGATCCGCGATCGGCTCGCCGCCTTTGGCGGACAGCCCGACTTCTACGCCGACCCCTGGAAGCTGCGGCGCACCCTGGAGGCCCCCGGAGCCGCCTGCCTCGAAGACTGGTTTCTCAGCCAGGGCGGCCGTGGTGCCCAACCCAGCAGCGGCAGCCGCAACCGCAATGCCCTGATTGGGGCCGCCGCCATTGCCATCCTGGGCGAGCTCTACGGCGATCGCTTCCAAACCCTGGTGCTGGCGGGCCAGCCCGAGCGGCTGGGCGAATGGCGCCGCGGCCTGCAGGATTGCCTGGGGCTGTCCCGGGAAGACTTCGGCCCCACCAGTGGCATCGTGCTGTTCGAGCGGCCTGACGCCCTGATCGAGCGGGCCGATCGACTGGAGGAGCGGGGCGAACTCCCCTTCATCCTGGTGGATGCGGCGGAACAGGTGGTGGACATCCCGATCCTGCAATTTCCGCTCTGGCTGGCCTTTGCCGCCGGACCAGGTGAAATCAACCAGGAAGAAACCTTCTACTAACTCCACCCCGCCGATCCAGCCACCATGTCGACCCTGACCGTCCTGTTCGTACTTGTAGCCGGCTACCTGCTGGGCTCAATTCCGAGCGGCTACCTGGCGGGTCGCTGGCTGATGGGGCTCGACATCCGCCGCGAAGGCTCTGGATCGACTGGCGCCACCAACGTGCTGCGGGTAGTGGGCAAAGGCCCTGCCCTGGTGGTGTTTGTGGTGGATGTGCTCAAAGGCACCCTGGCCGTGCTGCTGGCGAAGTCCGTGCTCAGCCCAGAGGCCCTGGCTGTCGGCAGCTCACAGATCGGCAGCTGGCAGATCGACAGCTGGGTGGTGCTGGCGGGGCTGGCGGCCCTGGCGGGTCACATCTGGCCGGTGTGGCTGCGTTGGAAAGGCGGGAAGGCCGTGGCCACCGGCCTTGGCATGTTGCTGGGGGTGTCGTGGCCGGTGGGCCTGGCCTGCTTTGGCATCTTTCTGGCGGTGCTCAGCCTGAGCAAGATTGTGTCGCTCTCGAGTGTGGTGGCGGCCCTGAGCCTGCCCCTGCTCATGCTCGGCTGGTTCCACGACCAAGGCCAAGGCCTGCGCTGGCCCTACCTGGCACTGGCCCTGCTCACCACCGCCCTGGTGATCTGGCGCCACCGCAGCAACATTGAGCGGCTCCTTGCCGGCACCGAACCCAAGCTGGGCAGCTCCAAACGGCCGCCAGCCGCCTGAAGGCCCCGGACCTGGCGAGCTAGGCCAACTCGCGGCTGCGCTGGGCTGCCGCCACCACCGCCTCCAACAACGCCGAACGCACCCCGGCCTGCTCCATCGCCCGTAAGCCGGCGATGGTGGTCCCGCCTGGACTGCTGACCATGTCCTTGAGCTCCGCCGGATGGAGCTGGCGGGCCTCCAGCAGGGCTGCGGTGCCAGCCAAGGTGCGCTGGGCGAGCCGATGGGCCAGGGCCCGGGGCAGACCGGCCGCCACCGCCCCATCCGCCAGCCCTTCGGCCATCACGGCCACAAACGCTGGCCCTGAAGACGTGAGGGCCAAAAACGCATCGAGCTGGCTCTCCGGCAACTCGTGCACCTCGCCCACCAGCGCAAACACCTGCTCCACCCAGGCCCGCTGCTCAGCGCTCACGGACGCCCCAAAGGCCAGGCCGGTGAGGCCAGCACGCACCAAGGAAGGCGTGTTTGGCACGGCCCGCACACACTGCCACTGGGGGAACAGCCGCTCGAGGCGTTCGAGCGTTACCCCCGCCAGCACCGAAATCAACAACCCCCCTGGAACGGCGGACCCGCGTTGCGCTTGGGCCGCCTGCTCGAGCTGCTGCGGCTTCACCGCCAGCACCACCACCGGCGCCCGCCAGGCCTCTGCGGGATCAGTGCCCACCGACAAGCCATGCTCCTGGCTCAGACGTTGGGCGGATGCCGCCGTTGCCACCACGGCCTGCACGGCCGCTGGCTCCACCAGGCCCGCTTCCAGCAGCGGAAACAACAAGGCCTGGGCCATCCGGCCCAGGCCCACAACACCCAGAGAAGAAACCTTCAAAGCCGGCTCAGATGGCCGCTTCTTGCCGGCCCCAGGCGGGGCTGGGGGCCGCTTCCGCCGGTTCACTGATCTCGCGGCTCACGATCGTGGGCGAGGAAGCTTCATCACTGGTGGCGTTGGTCACCGTGACGCAGCTGGGGGCAAACAGAAAAATGCTTTCGCCCACCCGCTCTTGATGGCCATCAATGGCGAAGGTGCCACCGGCCACAAAATCCACCGCCCGCTGGGCCTGGTCGGGCTCCATCATCGTGAGGTTGAGGATCACGGTTTTGCGCTCGCGCAGGGCCTGAATCGCCCGGGGCATCTCATCAAAGCTGCGGGGTTCCATCAGGGTGACTTCCGCCGCGCCGGTCGACAGACCAGGCATGCCGATCACGTTGGTACCGGCAAACGGATCAGGGGCGGTGAAGTCGGAGCTCAGGGCCAGCGCACTGGAGCGGGTCGACGGAGCGGGCTGGTCGTACTCGCCCCCGTCGTAATCCAATTCGTCGTCATAGTCGCCATCGAGATAGTCATCGCCAGAGACGACGGCACGCAGGCGGGAAAACAACGACACAGAGCCAACCCCAAAGGACGCTTACCACCTAAATAGCGCCCCGTACCAATCGCGGCAAGGGTTCCAACGGCAAATTCGTTGTGATCAGCCAACGACTGGATGGCCAAGGGTGCGCTGGCCAAACAAACCGCTGCCGAGGCGAACCCAGGTGCTTCCCGCTGCCACCGCTTCCTGCCAATCCCCGCTCATCCCCATCGACAACTCAACCAACCCCAGCTCTTCAGCGAGGCGGCGGCAATCGTCAAACAGCGCCATCCGCTCTGGCGCCGTCAGGCCCAGGGGCGGGATCGTCATCAGGCCCACCGGCCGCAGGGGAGAAAGGGCAGCCAGCTCAGGCCATTGCTGCCGCAGCCGGTCGGGATCGAACCCGGTTTTGGCGGGATCGGGCCGAAGCTTCACCTGAAACAACACCGCCGGCGCCAGCCCCTCTTCGGCGGCAATGCGGGCCAGGCGCTGAGCCAGTTCAACGCTATCGAGGGAATGAATCGTGCCGAAATGGCGCACCACTTGGCGGGCTTTGTTGGCCTGCAGGCGGCCGATGAAATGCCAATCGAGGGGGCCGAGATCGGCGAGTTCGGCCTGCTTGGCGATCGCCTCCTGCACGCGGCTCTCGCCAAAACTGCGCTGCCCCGCTGCCACCGCTTCCCGAATCAGGGCCGCTGGTTGGCCCTTGCTCACCGCCAACAAGCGGGTGCCCTCAGGCAAACCCTGCTGCAGGGTGGCAAGCCGGTCCGCCAGGGAATGGGTCATGGAGGCTGGAGGAACGCAGCAAAGGCCGCCTGGGTGGGCCTTTTAGATGAACGTTTGATCGAACAGTTGACGCCATTGGGCGTGCACCTGGGGCCCTTCCCGGCGGGCGCGGGCCAAATTTTGCTCTGCAAAGTGGCGGGCATCCATCAACGGCACCACCTCAAACGTGGCGCCCTTGGCTTGCAGCGTGACCACAAAAAAAATGCGCTGGGCATAGAGCGTGGCAAACAAATCACGACCCTCAGCCACCGGGGCCACCCGATAGAGCATCCCAAAGGTGGGGTGGTTGAGGTATCGCTCCGTGCTCACCAACTCTGTAGCGCTTGCGCCATTAAAGGGCACCGACTTTCCATCGAAGCAACAGCAACACCAACAGACCAACGGCCGCCCAGCCATTCGGCCAGCGCTGAATCGGCGCCATTTGATGCAACTGATGGGGCGCCAACCAATAGCCGCCCCGGGCCATCAGGGCCTGGGCGCCCTGCTCGGAACGCAGCAGCACATTGGCCAGGAGGCGATCTCCCAGCGCCAGCGCCAGCCCAAGCCCCCCGCGCCAACCAAGGCGCTTGAGGTTCACGGCCCGGGTCGCCAAGGAGCGCAAAAGGTTTTGCATTTCTTCTTGCACCAGCGGCAAAAAGCGCAAGGCCAGCAGCAGGGTGAACCCCAGCCGTTCCACCGGCCAGCCCAGGCGTTCGAAGGGCTGCAAGAACCAACCCATGGCCCACACCAGATCCTCCGGCGGGGTGGTGAGCAGCAGGAGATTGGCGCTGTGCACCACGGTGAACAGCAAGGTGGCGCCATTGAGCCCGAGCTTGGCCGAGCGGCGGCTGATCGACAGCGGGCCCCAATGGGCCAGCTCCCAGGATTCGCCAGCCCGCTCCGGCGGGGGTTGCAGGGGCGAACCCGGCGCCAGCCGCACTTCACCAGGCGGCCGCTGCAGGGAAGCCGGCGGTAACGACCCCTCGGGCAGCACCGCCGACAGCAGGCCCACCACCAGCGCTAAGCCCACCAGGGCCGGCAAGCTGCGGCGCCAAAGCCGCCAGGGCAAACCGCTGCAGGCCGTGATCGCCAGCAACAAGGCCACCAACGCCAGCCGCCAGATCGGGCCCGCCAGGATCGGCGTCACCAAAAACGCCAGGGTCCAGGCGAACTTGAG
>CAYFKI010000011.1:5697-15027 GCA_964343525.1 uncultured Cyanobium sp. | reverse complement strand
CCCCCTTCGCCACGCTGCAGAAGCACCCGTCCGGAGCTTCGCTGGGCCGAGAGTGTTGATGGAGAGGATGCCGATGGAGCGCGCGTTGATGCAGGGGGCGTTGATGCAGCTCAACCAACCGCTCTGTTGTGACCTCACCGAGCTCTATGCCGGCTCCTTGGGCCGGGGTGGGTTCTATGGCATTGCCCGGGTTGTGGCAGAAATCGCCCTTGCGCTGGATGGTCTGGTGGAGCCCGTGCAGTACGTGGTCTTTTCAGCCAGCCTGCAGCGCTTTGTGCGCGTCGTTCTGCCCCGTGAGCAGTTGTTGCTGGGGCGGCCAGCCAGTTTCGGCTTTGCTGTCCACCGCCTGTTTTTTGCGCTGGATCAACACGGCAGCCGGTGGCTTGGTCGTTGCCCTTCTGCGCTGCAGGCCTGGCTGAGGCGCGCTTTGGAATGGCTGGCGGCACCTTGGCTTTCCAACCCCGCTCAGGCGGTGGAGCCCGGCGTGTTGTTTTCCGCTGCCCGCCCGAAGTTTTTGGCCCGTTATCCGCGGGCCATGCAGCGGCAGGGCTTGAAGCTCGCCAGCCTGGTGCACGATTTTTTCCCGCTGCTGGATACCCACGACCGCCCCAGGCAAGCGTTTGTGGATGCCTTCGCGCGCGACAACCGCGTTGTGCTCGAGAACTCCGATGTGGTGATTGCCAATTCGTTTTTTACGCGCGATTGCTTGTTGCAACTGCAGCAGTCGGGCCACTTACCGCAGCCTCCCAAGCTGGCTGTTGCCCAGTTGGCCCACGAATGCCGCTCTCCGGAAGGCGGGGTCTGCACGCCCTTGGCCCATCAGCACCAACGCGCGTTCGAGGCTGCCGCTGGTGGTTACTTTTTGGCCGTTGGCTGCCGGCCGGGTCGCAAAAACCTGCAGTTGATTCTCGAGGCGTGGTTGTTGCTCCATGCCCAGTGCCAAGCCGATGGCGGATTGCGGACCCTGCCTGCCCTGGTGTTGGCGGGAGCCATTCGCGGATCAATCCGCCGTTTTGTGGAGCAGCCCCGGTATGGGCCCATTCGTTCCGCCATCCAATGGGCGGCCAGCCCCACCCAGGCGGAGTTGGTGGGCCTGTACCAAGGGGCCATCGCCACCCTGTTGCCAAGTTTTAGTGAGGGCTGGGGGCTTCCCGCCTCCGAATCTCTCTGGTTTGGCACTCCGGTTGTGGTGTCCGACACGCCGGTAATGCATGAGGTGTGCGGAGATTTGGGTTTCTATGTGGATCCAAGCCAGCCGGAGGCGTTGGCCCACCAGATTCACCAACTCGTTGCGCAAACGGATGTCCTGGAGGGTCAACGTCAACGGATCGCTGGGTCGCGGGCGTCCTTGCGACGTTGGTTGGCGACGGCTCAGGATGTGTTGGAGGCGTTGTGTTGAGATGGCCCCTTCCTTGGCCATTGTTAAACAGAAGTATTCCGCTTTTGGTGGCGCTGAAAAGGTGATCACGGCCGCTGTGCAAGCGCTCGGCGGTGATGGTGATCTCCAGGTTTCGATCCTGGCGAGGTCTTGGTCGGATGGCAGTCGAGCGGCCTTCCCCCACTGCCGGGTTGTGCGCTGCAATCCTCCCTATTTGGGGCGTTCGATGCGGGATCGCTCGTTTGTGCGTGCCGTAACGCGCCGGATGCAGGGATATGACCTCGTGCAAGCCCATGAATCCTTGCCTGGAGCCCATATTTATCGGGCTGGCTCTGGTTTGCATCAGCAATGGTTAACCCAGCTCACGAGAGAAGCCTCAGCCGCTGAGCGACAACGGATTTTTGAAGCCAAAAAAAATCGCGTCACCATGGAGTTGGAGCGCTCCATGTTTGCCCATCCAGCTCTGCGGGCTGTGATTGCTAACTCGCCGATGGTGGTGGCCAATATTGCCGAAACATTCCCTGAATTTGATCAGTCCCGGGTCCATTTGATCTGGAATGGGGTGAACCATGCCCAGTTCTCTCCGGCGTTGCGCGCTGCGCGGCGGGCCTCCAGTCGGGAGTTGCTTCAGCTGCGCCCCACCGACCAAGCGCTCCTGGTGCTGGGGTCGGGATGGCAGCGCAAGGGGGTGGCGACGGCCCTGCAAGCTCTGGCCGAGCTGCCGCCCGATGTGATCCTGCTGGTGGCAGGCAAGGAATCACGGCCCCAGCGCTACCAGCAGATGGCTTTAGAGCTGGGGATTGACCCAGCCAGGTTGCGGTGGGTGGGAGCCACAACCGATCCCCTGGCGCTCTATGCGGCTGCCGATGTGTTTTTACTGCCTTCGCTCTACGACCAGATGCCCAATGCGTCCCTAGAAGCCATGGCTTGCGGCTTGCCCCTGGTGGTGAGTTCGACCTCCGGCACCCGCGATTTGATTGAGGATGGAAGGGAAGGTTATGTGCGGGATTGGTGGCGGCCCAGTGATTGGATTGGGCCGATCTCGCAGTGCCTGGCTTCTTCAGAATCGATGGGAGCCCAGGCCCATCAAACCGTTCTCCCCTACACCTTTGAACGTATGATTCAAGAGTGGCGGCAGCTTTATGCTTCTTTGCTGCCATCATCCTGAAGCGCTACGTTTTGAAAAGCTTCGGCTTGAAAGCTTCGCCCTGAATGCCTCAGCCTGAGGTCTTCAGCCTGAATAGTAAGTCTAATTGTTGAGCCTAAACTTTGAGCTTTTTGGATTCTTCGATGCCCTTTTCCATTGTCCATACCGAATCGTCCATTGGTTGGGGCGGACAGGAAATTCGGGTGCTGAAGGAATCGAAGGCGTTTCTTGACCGTGGCCATCGGGTGACAGTTCTGGCGCCACCGAATGCTGAGATTTCCAAGCGTGCGCAGACCTTTGGTGTTCCCGTTGGCACCGTTCCCATCTTTGAGCGCAATCTCAAGGCGTTTTGGTCCTTGCGTCAGGCGATCAAACACCTGCGCCCTGATGTGGTCAACACCCACAGTTCAACCGACAGCTGGTTAATGGCGGCTGTTTGTCTTTCGATGCGCCATCCACCCAAGGTGGTTCGCACCCGTCATATCTGCGCCCAACCCAGCCGCAGTCTGACGACCCGTTGGTTGTACCGAAGGGCGGCCCAAAAGGTGGTGACCACCGGCGAGGCGATTCGTGCGCAAATCTTGCGCATTGGTGTGCCGGCCAGCCACGTGGTGTCGATCCCCACCGGCATTGATCCTGAGGCCTTTGCTCCCGGATCGCAGCAGGAGGCCAAGCAGCTCTTGGGCCTGACGGGCTTGCAGGTGATTGGGGTGGTGGCCACGATTCGCTCCTGGAAGGGGCATCGCGTGTTGATTGAAGCCCTGAAGCACCTGTCCCCTCAAACCCATCGGTTGGTGTTTGTGGGTGATGGGCCGATCCGTTTGGCGCTTGAGCAGGAATTAAGGGCGGCGGGTTTGGAGCAGTTGGTGTTGTTTGCGGGGCATCAAAATGATGTGCTTCCTTGGTTGCGGGCGATGGACATTTTTGTCTTGCCCTCCTACGCCAATGAGGGAATTTCCCAGGCGCTGATTCAGGCGATGATGGCTGGAATCCCCGTGGTCACCACCTCAGCTGGGGCGATTGGCGAGGTGGCCATCGATCAACAAACGGCCCTGGTGGTGCCGCCGAATCAAAGTGAACCCTTGGGTGAGGCGATTGCCACCCTGCTTGGCAACCCTGATCTGGCCAGGTCGTTGGCTGCCAATGCCCGGCAGTTTGTGCTTCATCGCCATAGTGAAGCCGTGATGGTTGACAAGATGCAATCCGTCTTCGAAGAGCTGTTGCATCCAGCGGCCCGTTGAACATGGTTCAGATTCAGCAGCTCACGGCAATCCTGATTGCCAAAAATGCGGCCCAAACAATTGCTGAATCGTTGGCGTCTGTGAGTTTTTGCGCCGATGTGATTGTGTTGGATTCTGGCAGTGACGACGCAACTGTTTCGATTGCTCGCGCTCAGGGTGCCCGGGTGATTGAAACCGATTGGCCAGGGTTTGGCATCCAAAAGCAGCGGGCTGTCTCTGCCGTCTCCACTCCTTGGGCCCTGTCGATTGATTGCGATGAGGTGGTATCGGATGCCTTAAGGCTTGAGATTCTTGACGTTCTGGATGATCCCGAGTTTGCGGTGTATCGCATGCCGCGCCTTAACCATCTCCATCGCCGGCCCGTTCGTTGCGCTGGCTGGTATCCGGACTATGTGGAGCGCTTGTTTCGCGTCGATGCTGCGCAGTTCAATGCGGCTCCTGTGCATGAATCGCTGGATTACCACGGCGCCTGTGGGACCCTCAAGGCCCCCTTGCTCCATTACACCTACGACAGTCTGGATGCGGCCATTGAGAAGCTCAACCGCTATTCCTCATTGGCAGCCATGCGCCTCCGGCAGCGCATGCAGCAAGGCCAACGGCGGATTGGCCCTTGGACTCCACCGCTGCGCGCCTGTTTTCGGTTCCTGTATGTGTATGGCGTCAGGGGAGGCTGGCGGGGGGGACTCGATGGCTTGACCGTGTCTCTGCTGCAGGCCATGGAGGTCTATTTCAAATATCTCAAGGCCCTGGATTCATTCACGGCGCTGGATTAATTCACCGCCCTGGATTAATTCACAGCCATCGACAGGCGGCGTTGCTCACCACCCCGTTCAATGATCGCCGTTTCCCCGGTGGTTGCGCGCAGGCGCCAGCCACTGGCCCCAATTGCCTCGCCTGCAGCCACGCTGGTGGAACTGCCGCCTGTTTGAAAGATCGCTGAGCCGCTCTTGCCGGCCCCTTGAATGATGCCAACCAGTTGGGGCAAGGTGTTCAACGAGCCGCCTGGGGTGGATCCAGTCGCTGGACTGGGCAGGCTTGCGGTTGCCAATGGTCCGTGCAGCGGAACCTTGAGCAGGTTGTTGTCGCCGGCCCCGGTTGGGGGCAATTTGGCCAATTCTTCCATCCACGGTTCTGTGGGTGGAGCCGGCGGCAGGAGTTCGGCCTGCGGTCCGCCGTGGGTTGGCCCTGAGCCTGTTGGCCCGGCTGTTGGATCCTGACTCCGGCGCAGTTGGCCCAGCAGCACAAGATTGCGTTCCTGCTGCAGCGCCTGTTGTTGGTTGAGCAGCAGTTGCAGGCCGAGTAGCCCTGTGGCAGCCACCCCAGTGACGGCAGCTCCGGTGGCGGTGATCGAGCCCCAGGCCGGCCTGTGCGTTGTTTCCGCGGCCAGGCTTACGGGTGGCTGGTTTGCAGGGGTGAGATCGCGCACCTCCACATCGGTGATCAAGCCGTCGTCCGTGCCTGGTTTCCCTGGATCCGTTTCACAGGGTCCAACCTGCCCAAAACCTTCCGCCTGCTCAAAAACCTTGTTGAGCACCTGCTCCGCTTTGAGCTCCCAGAACAGGCGCGATCGCGATGCGTGCCTGGCTGGGTTGGCCATCGTTGTGTCCTCCAGCTTGGTCACTGGTTGCGGCCGACCCAGGTGGGTTCAGGGTATCGAGCGCCTGGGGCTTTGAGGAGTGCTGCCGGCGTTGCAGTTCGAGCCAGAGCAGCAGGGCTGCCGTGTCGGCCTGGCTGACGCCTGGCACCCTGGATGCCTGGCCCAGGGTGGTGGGCCGAATTTGGCTGAGCTTCTCGCGCGCTTCTTTGGAGAGCGTTGCAATCCCTGCGTAGTTGATGGAGTCCGGCAGGGTGCGGTGTTCCTGCTGTTTGACGCGGTGGATTTGCTGACTTTGCCTGCTGAGATAGCCGCTGTATTTGATATCAATTTCGGCGCCTTCGCGCACATCTTTGGCCAGGCTTGGATCGGCTAGGCCGAAGTGAAGGAGGTCGTCACTGTGCACCCCAGGCCTGCGTAGCAGATCGGCCAGGGTGATGGAGCCTTTGATGGCAGCTTGGGTATGGCTGACCACAGCCGCCGCGGCTGGATCACTGGCTTTGAGCCGTTGCGTTTCGAGCCGTTGTTTCTCAGCGTTGAGTTGTTGAATTTTGTTGGTGTAAATCTCCCAGCGACGGTCATCAATCAAGCCCAGCTCACGCCCGAGGGGAGTGAGGCGGCGATCGGCATTGTCACCGCGCAACAGCAGGCGGTACTCACTGCGGCTGGTGAGAACGCGATAGGGCTCCCTGAGATCTTTGGTGATCAGATCGTCGATCATGGTGCCGATGTAGCTGTCTTCGCGAGCGAAGTGCACGGGATCCTCGCCGCGGACCAACCGGGCCGCGTTGAGCCCAGCGACCAAGCCCTGGGCGGCAGCCTCCTCGTAGCCGGTGGTGCCATTGAGCTGGCCGGCTGTGAACAGGCCGGCAACCCGTTTGGTTTCCAGGGTTGGCTTGAGCTGGGTGGCGGGTAGGTAGTCGTAGTCCACCGCGTAGGCGGGCCGCAACATCACGCAGTTCTCCAGGCCTGGAAGGGTCCGCAACAGTTCCAGTTGCAGCCGTTCTGGCAGCCCGGTTGAAAACCCCTGCACGTAAATCTCTGGGGTATCGCGCCCTTCTGGCTCTAGGAAAATCTGGTGACTGTCTTTGTCGCTGAAGCGCACGATTTTGTCTTCAATCGACGGGCAATAGCGCGGCCCCTTGCTGTCCACAAAACCCCCGTAGATGGGCGTGAGGTGGAGGTTGTCTTGGATCAGTTTGTGGGTGGCCTTGGTGGTGCGGGTGATGTGGCAGGCCATCTGCTCGCCGCTTACCCAGGCCGTGGGGTCGAAGGAGAAGAAGCGATCGGCTGCGTCACTGGGTTGTTCCTCCAGTTGGTCGAGGGCAATGCTGCGCCGATCCACCCGTGCTGGGGTGCCTGTTTTGAGGCGGCCTGTGGCAAAACCCAGATCTTGGAGGGCTTCGGTGAGCCCCTCGGAGGCTTGCTCGCCTGCCCGGCCGGCGGCCATCGATTGGTTGCCCACCCAGATCCGTCCGCCCAGGAAGGTTCCAGCCGTGAGGATCACGGCTGGAGCGGCATACCAACTGCCGAAGTAGGTGCGCACGCCTGTGATCCGCGGCTGCTCGGGGCTGCCATGGTCCACCTCCAGGCCGGTCACCATGGCCTCGCGCAGGGCCAGGTTGGGGGTGTGTTGCAGCAGCTGCAGCATTTGGCGCGCGTACTGGCGTTTGTCGGTTTGGGCGCGGAGGGCCCAAACCGCAGGGCCGCGGCTGGCGTTGAGGATGCGTTTTTGCAGGGCCGTCGCATCAGCCAGGCGGCCGATCACCCCGCCGAGGGCGTCTACCTCATGGACTAGCTGACTCTTGGCCGGCCCGCCGACCGCGGGATTGCAGGGCTGCCAGGCGATCCGATCGAGGTTGAGGCTGAAGAGCGCTGTGTTCAGACCCAGTCGGGCTGCCGTGATCGCCGCCTCACAACCCGCATGGCCACCGCCCACCACGATCACGTCGAAGGATTCGGTGGGGGAGGTTCCGATGCTCGATCGGATGGCCGTAGGTCCGTTGGAGGGCTGGGTGCACGCCATCAAGCCAATCTATCGCTCTCTCTAGCGGCCATTGGTTGCGTTGAACCTTGGATCAAGTTGGTGACTGCTTCTTGCAGATTCCAGGATGATCTGCGCTTGTTGGATAGGATTTTTCGATTGGTGGTGAAGGCACTTGCGCCTACTGCAACAAGGCTTTTTGTTTCCGGCCCTGATCTTCGGCTTTTATGCGCTGATTCTTGTTGCCCCGGATTCCTATGAGGTGTTTGCCGCGGCCTTGGTGCTGTTGGCGTTGGCTGTGATCGTGTTCGTTCGCCCAAGGCTTGTTTGTGGATTGGACCTCTGGTTTGTTGGTTTCCTGGCGTTGTATCCATTCAGTCTTCTGCCATCCTTTGCGGTGAGAGGAGGTGTTTTCGATTATCTCGATTATCCGATTCGTTGCCTTTTGTGCATTCCGCTGGTGGTCGGTTTGCGCGTCCATTCTGCGCGGGAATGGGTGGAGAAATCTCTGTTCATGGGAGCCAGTGTTGGTGGGATCGGTGCAGGGTTGTTTTCTTTGAAAAGCCTTCTTCTCGATCACGTGGGAAGAGTTGGCTTGCCGCTGACCAATCCCATTGCCTATGGCCAGGTTGCTGCGATTTTGGCCATCCTCGCGCTTGCATCTTTTCTTCGGTTTGATCGTGTTTGGTGTCGTTCTCTTTCGGCAGTTGGTTTTTTAGGGGCTGTCTATGCTGTTTATGGTTCAGGTTCGGCCGGTGCTCTGTTGGGGTTGGCATTCGGACTCGGTGGCGAACTTGTTGTTTTTCTAGGTTCGAGTTTTTCAGGGCGTCAGAAAAGCCTTGTTTTGGCTTTAGTCGCGGCCGCAGTGGCCATCGTGATCCCCCTGGCCTCCTTCAAACTTGCTCAAGTTTTGTCTGATTTTCATGCCTATTCCCTTGGGCATGGCATGGGAACATCGCAAGGTCAACGCCTGCTTCTTTGGGGTATGGCACTCCGCGAGATTGCGCACTCCCCATGGCTGGGCATCGGTCCGGGGCATTTTGATGGGGTGATGCATCACTATTGCTTGGAGAATTTGTGTAACGAGGACTTCCGAGGTTTTCGAGGTGTGCACAATCAATATTTGGACAGCTTTATGAACGGCGGCGTTGTCGCGCTGCTTGGACTACTGACTTCTTTCCTGCTGCCGCTCGCTCTCTTTCTTCGCTGCGCATGGAAGTCTGAGCGTTTTGCGTCAATCTCTGCTTTGGCAGGCTTTGCTGTGATTGTGGCTGCCATGGTCTCGGCGCTGAGTCAAATTTCCTATGGGCACAACATCTCTGTCTTCTCCTATTTTTATACAATTTCTATCCTTTGGATCGTGGCTACTCCCTGTTGCGATCGAATGCCTTTGAAACTTTGAATCAGGGCGCCGCCAGATTCCGGAAACGGGTGAACTGGGGCTCAAACAGGAGTTTGACTGTGCCCACCGGTCCGTTTCGGTGCTTGGTGACGATCACCTCGGTGATGCCGCGATCCGGTGTCTCCGGGTTGTAGTACTCATCCCGGTAGATCATCAATACCAGGTCGGCGTCTTGCTCGATCGAACCAGATTCCCGCAGGTCGCTCAGCATGGGCCGTTTGTTGGTACGCGATTCGACGCCCCGGCTGAGCTGGGAGAGGGCCATCACCGGCACATTCAGCTCCCGGGCCATGCCTTTGAGGCCGCGGGTGATCCTTGACAGCTCTTGGACGCGGTTGTCGGGGCTGGAGCCCTCCATCAGTTGCAGGTAATCGATCACGATCAACCCCAGTTCTTTGCCTTGCTCCGCCATCAGCCTCCGGCAGAGCGAGCGCATTTCCAGCACGCCCGAATTCGGTTTGTCGTCGATGAACAGGGGCAGCTGGCCCAAGCTGTTGATGCCCTGACCCAATAGGGGCCATTCCTCCTGCTGCAGTCGGCCCGTGCGCAGCCTGCCGCTTTCGATGCCCACCTCCATCGACAGC
>CAYFKI010000011.1:0-5687 GCA_964343525.1 uncultured Cyanobium sp. | reverse complement strand
GATCGCTGCGTTGCAGTCCCTGGGTGATGGCATCGAGGTCGTAGAAGTTGACGGGGATTCCCGCCACAGCGGTGCCGAGGGAGCGGCTCTCGATTTCGTTGAAGGTGCTGGTGAGAATTTCAGCGGTGGGGGTGAGACCGACGCTCGGCTTCTCTTGGCTGATGGCAAAGATCTTCTGCTCGGCTTCATCGAGCACCATCTCCATCGGCTTGCTTTGGTCAAACCCCAGCTGGATCACTTCATTGCCGGATTTGATCAGCTGCCTGCGCAGAAACTTGTCCATCACCAGCCGCGCCACCTGGTCGATCGCGGCGGTGGAGAGCGTGCGCTCCACCAACTCCATCAATCGGCCGCTGCCACCCACCTTTTCGAGCTGGCCCGTGTCGGCCAGCCAGGCGCACATGGCGGTGAGATCGGTGGGTTTGCCCTGGCTGTGCAGCATCAGGGCCGTGCGGTAGATCTCCCGGTGGGCGCCGAGATAAAACGCCTCGGGCTGGAGCACATCCGCCACCCGGCCAATGGCATCGGGATCCAGCAGAATCCCTCCCAGCACGGCCTCCTCGGCCTCCAGGTTCTGGGGAGGTACCGAATCGGGCAGGGCTTCAAAGGACGCCTCGTCCCTCCGGCGGCGTCCGTTGGCCCGAGCTGGGCGCTCGTCGTTGCCCCCATCCAGCGGGCTGTCCTGGTTCAGGGCCGCAGTCACCATGGCGAGGGCAGGGGCATGGACAGCGGCTGAAACAGCGGCGTGGAGAGCGGCAACCAGAGTGGAGCCAGCACGGGCACCAGGTCGCCAGGACCGACAGGGTTACCCGTCAGTTTGGCTGCTGTGCTCTGGAATGGGTTGCCGTTGTGGCGCCAGCAGAGCTGGCTGCCCACAGGCCTTAGTGGCTGGCCACCTCGAGGTTGATCTCGGCCACCACCTCGGGGTGGAGCTTGATCTGCACCTTGTAGCTGCCTGTGCGGTGGATTTCGGGCACGGTGATGTGGCGACGATCCACTTCTTTCTTGGTCGCTGCTTCGATCGCTTCGGCCACATCGCCGTTGGTGACGGTGCCAAACAGCACGTCGTCGCCGCCGGTCTGTTTTTTGACGCTGAAGCGGCCAATCGTGGCCAGGGCGGTGCGGAAAGCTTCGGCTTCGGCCTTGAGGGCGGCTTGGCGTTCGGCTTCCTTGGCCCGGCGGGCTTCCACCTGGCGCAGCACGGCGGCCGTGACGGCTTGGGCTTTGCCCGTGGGAAGCAGGAAGTTACGGGCGTAGCCAGGGGCCACGTCCACCAGATCGCCGTCCTTGCCCAGGCTGAGAACGTCTTCGTTAAGGACGACTTGTACGCGCTTCGCCATGGCTTGAGAAGGTTCGACGTCGAAAGGGATGGGGCGGTATTGGGTGGAGCGCCCCCGCGGGGCGCCCGATTCACAACCGATCTGCCACCTTACGCCACGGCCCTGGGGCGGTTGCGGCGGCCCAGAACCCGGGGATTGGCGGCCGCGGGCAGCCGCACCTGGGTGGCCAGGCCAAGGGCTTGCATCAGGCGAATGTGCTGCCAGGTGAGATCGATTTGGCGGCCAAAGCCATGGCGAGCGGAATGGGGATAGGCGTGGTGATTGTTGTGCCAGCCCTCGCCAAAGGTGAGGGCGGCCACCCAGGCGTTGTTGCGGGAGCTGTCCCCACTGTTGTGGGGAGCGTCGCCCCAGTAATGGGTGGCGGAATTCACGAGCCAGGTGCAGTGATAAACGAGCACCAGGCGTAGGGGGATGCCCCACAGCACCAGAGCCCAGCCGCCCGCTCCGGTCGCGGTGCCAATCCAGAACAGCAGGGCCGCCAGGGGAGCTTGCAACAGCAGGAAGTTGTTGTTCAGCCAGCGGTAGTAGGGATCGTGGGCCAAGTCGCCCGTGAGTTGGGGCACCGCCGCCATGGCGGGGATGTCTTGCAGCATCCAGCCCATGTGCGACCACCACAGGCCTTTCAGGCTCGTGTGGTGATCAACATCCGTATCGGAAAACTTGTGGTGATGGCGGTGCAAGCCCACCCAGTCGATCGGACCGTGCTGGCAGCTGATCGCCCCACAGGTGGCGAAAAAGTGCTCTAGCCAGCGCGGTACGCGAAAGGCCCGGTGGCTGAGGAGGCGGTGATAGCCGATGGTCACGCCCAGGCAGGCGGTGATCCAATAGAGCACCAGGAAGGTGGCCACGGCTTGCCAACTCCAGAACTGGGGCAGCAGGGCCACCACGGCCAGGGCGTGGATGGCGACCATGAAGCCGATGGTGCCCCAGCGGGTGCTCTTGGGTCCGGGGTGCGCCTGGCCAGAGCGGCCTGGCCTGTGATGCAGCGATTGGGCCCGCAGCCGACCGCGCTCACCGCTGTTGATGAAGGCCGGTCGGCGGGTGCCCGCGCTGGCGGGAGGACCGCTGCGGGAGGTGGTTGTAGCGGCCATGGCGGACCGGTTCCAGATTGATCGTTAAAATGGTAGCAATACGGATCCAGATCAGGTGGGCTATCGGGAGGAGATCGCATCGGGTCGGGTTGCCTTCGCCCATCTGATCAGGGTTTGGCATGAGCGCAACGGCTGGAGCCACCGGGTGCTGCCGGGCCTGGCGGAGGCCCTCGATCTGGGTCGGGTCCACAATTCCCAGCTCTCGATGCTGCGCAACGGCAAGTTGGCGGCCCCGGGCCCTGAGGTCTTCCTGGCCCTGGGGAGGATCAACCAGGTGCTGGCAGCGGAGATCAAGGCCGGTGTGCTGGCCGATAGCTTGCGCAGCCGATTGGCTGGCCACCCGGAGTTGATCACGGCCTTGGAGCTCTCAGCCCTCCCCGTCCACGACGAAGGCGCCCCGGTGTTGGGGCCCGGTGACTTGATGGAGGTGTTTGTGGGCCTGCGCCAACCCCCCACAGCCTTTGATCTGCGCATTGCCGAGCTGGAGGCGGCCCCGTTGAGCGCCGCCTTGGCCCTGGTGTTCACGGCCGGTCGGCCCTGGCGCCAGTGCCGCGACCAGGTGCTGGCGGCCTATCCGGCCGACAAGCGCCAACGCCGCGAGCGCTTTGCTGAGGTGATGGCTGGTCAGGCGGATTATTCCGCCCCCGAGCTGGACAGTGAGTTGCCCGATTTGCGACGCACCCTGGCCGCCTTGGGCGCAGCCGGCGATGGGGAACTCGGTCCCGATCAGTTTTTGGAGTTGCTGCGTCAGAAGGCCCGCCAGCTGCAGCAGGGCCAACAAACGCAACAGGCGGGGGTTGATCTGGCGGCAGCCATTCGCCAGGAGCTGGGGCGAACCCGCTAGCCCGGCTTAGGTGGGGCCTGGATAGCGGGCGAGCCGCACCTTCTGGGCCCAGCCCAGGGAGCGCAGCACCTTGATGTGCTGCCAGGTGATGTCGAATTCGAACCAGCGCAGCCCATGGCGCGCCGAATGGGGATAGGCGTGGTGGTTGTTGTGCCAGCCCTCCCCGAAGCTCAAGATCGCCACCCACCAGCAATTGCGGGAGAGGTCGGGGGAATCGAAATTGCGGTAGCCAAAGGCGTGGGTGGCGGAATTCACCAGCCAGGTCACGTGGTACACGAGCACCAGCCGCAGAGGGATCGCCCACAGCACCAGGCCCAGCCCGCCGCCATGCACTCCGGTGGTTTGGCCGAGCCAGTACAGGCCTGCCGCCAGGGGCAGCTGGAGCAGCAGGAACCACCGGTCCAGCCAGCGGTAGAAGGGATCGCGCTGCAGATCGCCGGTGAGGCGGGCCACATGCTGTAGCGCCGGAATCTCATGCAGCATCCATTCGCTGTGGGCCCACCACAGGCCGCGGGCCGCGTCGTGGTGGTCGTTGGGTTGGTCCGAAAATTTGTGGTGATGGCGGTGCAGCCCCACCCATTCGATTGGCCCGCTCTGGCAGGCCAGGGTGCCCATCAGCACCAGCAACCGCTCCAGCCAGCGGGGTGCCACAAAACTGCGGTGCGCGATCAGCCGGTGCAGGCCCAGGGTGACCCCCAGCACCGTGACCCAATACATCACGGCCAAGGCCACCACTCCCTGCCAGCTCCAGAACTGCGGCAGCAGCGCAAACACGGCGCCCACATGCATCACGAGCATGAAGCCGGTGGTGCCTGTTTTGAACTTGCGTTGGCGTTGGGGCAGGCGATCGCGCTGTTGCTTCACGGCATCCCGCATGCGGGACTCCTGCGCGGCATTGGGACGCTCCACGCTCAGCAGCTGCGACTGCAGATCGGCCGTGGAGGGACCGTTGGGGATCAAAACCAAAGCACTCTCCGGTGGTGCTTCTGGGGGATGCCGCTGGCGACGGGCAGGGCCCAGGGTGACGCAAAAATTTAGGCCTCCAGCGGTCCCGGCCGGGCTTGCCCCGCTGGGAGCAGCATGGAGGCAGCGCAAGGGAGTGGCCATGGGAGTTTCGGGCTGGGCCGCCGACCGGGTGGCCGCCGCCGCTGAGCGCATCGCCCCGTGGCGCCAGCGGTATACGGCCCAGGTGCGCCCCCGGCTGGAGCGGGTGCTTGAAGCCTTTGCCGCCGAACGCCTGGGCACCCAGCACTTCGCCTCGGTGAGCGGCTATGGCCACGGGGATCAGGGGCGCGAGGTGCTGGATCGGGTGTTCGCCCGGGTGCTGCAGGCCGAAGCGGCGGCGGTGCGACTGCAGTTTGTGAGTGGCACCCACGCCATTGCGGCGGCCCTGTTTGGGGTGTTGCGTCCGGGTGACCGGCTGCTCGCCATCACGGGCCGCCCCTACGACACCCTGGAGGAGGTGATCGGCCTGCGCGGCTCTGGCCAGGGCTCCCTGGCCGACTTCGGCATTGCCTACGACGAATTGCCCCTCGGGCCCGATGGGGCGGTGGATCGAGCGGGCCTGGAGGAGGCCCTGGCGATGCCGACCCGCATGGTGCTGATCCAGCGCAGTTGCGGCTACAGCTGGCGCCCGTCCTTGGCGGTGGCGGAGATCGGTGAGCTGTGTGACCTGGTGAAAGCGAAGCAGCCCGGTTGCCTCTGCTTTGTCGACAACTGCTACGGCGAATTGGTGCAGGCGTTGGAACCGCCTGCGGTGGGGGCTGATTTGATCGCCGGCTCCCTGATCAAAAACCTAGGCGGCACGATCGCGCCCACGGGCGGCTACGTGGCCGGCCGGGCGGATCTGGTGGAGATGGCCTGTTGCCGCCTCACCGCCCCGGGCATTGGCTCGGAGGGGGGCACCGGCTTTGATCTGCACCGCCTGCTGTTTCAGGGCCTGTTTCTGGCGCCCCAGATGGTGGCCGAAGCCCTGATTAGCGCCGACCTGGTGGCCCAGGTGTTTGCGGATCTGGGCTTTGCCGTGCATCCCCGGCCCGGCGACCCGCGCAGTGATGTGATTCAGGCGGTGCGGTTCGGGGCCCCTGAACCGTTGAAGGCGGTGTGCCGGGCTTTTCAGGCGGCCTCGCCGGTGGGCTCCTACCTCGATCCGGTGCCGGCTCCGATGCCTGGCTATGCCAGTGAGCTGGTGATGGCCGGCGGCACCTTTATCGATGGCAGCACCAGCGAATTTTCCGCCGATGCTCCCCTGCGGGAGCCCTACGTGCTCTATGCCCAGGGTGGCACCCACCACGGCCATGCCGAGCTGGCCCTGGAGCGGGCGCTGGTGGCGTTGGCCGAAACCGGAGCGATTCAGTCAAACTGAGCCCAACTTCGGGCCCGCCGATGGCAGCCACCTATCCCAGCGATTGC
>CAYFKI010000010.1:0-15176 GCA_964343525.1 uncultured Cyanobium sp. | reverse complement strand
TGGGCAATGGGTTTGACCAAGGCCAAATAACCCCTAACGCGCTGATTTCGACTTTCGATGTTGCCCCTGACCTTGTCAGAATGCCGCCAATGACGTGTCGCCGTAACGGCACCATACCCTTGTTGCCGTGTTTGCAAGAACCTGCCGGTTTGGTCTTCAGAAGAACGCTTCTGATCGGATTGTTTGCTGTTGAGAGTTCCCTGATTTCTTGGTTCAAGCCATTGGATTCGTTGCGTTGATCCTTGATGCTTGGGTGAAGGTTGGCTGATCGTCGTTGACCCAGGGTTTGGGATTTTGGTCTTGGCCATGCACTGGACTGAACTGAACTTGTCTTGAATGGAAACGTGCTGATACGACGAGCTCCAACCAAGAGTTCACGACGCTGACGAGATCGCAACGGCTGACGTTGGTTTGAAGGAACCGGGTGCTTGACATTTCCTTCTCCAGCAAGCTGCACCTGTGCCATCCACCGCAACCGTGGAATTACGGAATCGCCGGTGACGCCACCTCCCGCAGCAGGTTTAGCGGCCCGTTTTGCTCCAGCCAAACCAGATCAGATCGATCCGTTGCCAACAGATAGCCGGCAAAACCCAAGGCATTGAGACTGAACCCAGCACAGTGCTCCAGGCGCCGGCGAACTGTGACAAACCAGCGGTCGTTGAACAGCAGGTTGTAGGGATGCAGGGGGGCAAGATCATTTGCGGGGTTGCCCAGCCCAAGCCGTTCGGCGTGCGCACGGTAAAGCGCTTCTAAATCCGTATTCCCCAAAGGATCCTGCCGCCGACTGATGGCATAGCTCCAGGGCCAGGGGGGTTGGCAGCCAGAAAGTTGTTGCTCAAATAGCCCATCGAGAGGACAACTCGCTTGACCGTCATGGCGGGGTAATAGCTGCAGATGCCGATGGGGCTGGCTGGCACCGGAGGCTGCGGCACTGTTGAAGAACCACAGGCCCCCGGTGTCCGCTGCCACGTGAGCGACCGCTAGCCAATCCCCGCTTGTGAGCCATCCGGCTTGGGCTTGCCACGATTGGGTGATCAACAGCACATGGGCCGCTTGCACGGGAAATTTGTTGAGGATCAGCGCATGGCTGCGGCCCAACGTCTCCAGTTCAAGCGCCGGCTCCCATGGAAGAAAGGGATTGGGTTTTGGCCCTCCGGCCAGGAGATGTTTGGGCGTTTGGCTGAGCAGCCGTCGCATCTGGAACGGAGCTAGGCCAGGAAGCTCCACCAACTCAGTACGCAACGGGATCAGGGCACCCGCTGCTTGGGCACGCTGACTGTGATCCAAGGCTTTGCGCCAGAGCTGCTCAGGTCGCACCAGATCGCAGCCTCGCCAGCGACGCTCCTTGGTAGTAATGGCCCAGGATGGCGTTGTACGTCAATCCCTCTTGGGCCAGCGCCTGGGCTCCTTGCTGACTCATGCTCGCCCCCAGGTTGCCGTGGGCCTCGAGGCTGATCTCCCGCGTGGCGGCATAGAGGCTTTCCACAATGCCGCCCTGGTAACTGAGGATCAGGCCAGAGGTTCTGGCCACGGCCTCTCGGGT
The DNA here is from genome assembly GCA_964343525.1 of uncultured Cyanobium sp. GTDB lineage: Bacteria > Cyanobacteriota > Cyanobacteriia > PCC-6307 > Cyanobiaceae > Cyanobium_A. The sequence goes on along the minus strand of CAYFKI010000010.1, from coordinate 13,633 downwards.
ACGGGCATTGCTGGTTTCCAGCCCCCGATAGGCCTGCCAACGGGTGTTGTCACCCAGGTGCCAGTGGCGGCTGGCAGGTCTGGCCATGTGGGCGAGGGCATAGGAGCGGGCCGCAACGGCTTGGGCCTTGAGGGCCTCGATCGACCATCCACTGGGCATTTCCGACCCCACAACCGATGCCACGTAGGTCTCGAGGGGTAAATGGTTCACCAACGTGAGGCGGCCCTCCTCCATCACCAGCCGCAGCCGACCGGCATAGGGGTGACCATTGACCAAGAGGGCGGAGCCGGCTGTTTGCAACCAGGCCTCTGTTCGCACCGCCCAGAGGGCTGCAAGGTTGACCAAGTCACCGCCTTCACCGCGTTGCAGCAGAGCCCCATCGCGGCCCGTCAGTTGCCATCGACCGGTGGCCGATAGCGAGGGCGCCTGAGAGGCTCCCAGCAAAGCCACCCGCACCTCAAGTGCCACCGGTGCCCCCGACCTTGGCTCGACCAGGCCCTGCTGCGGGCGCTCGGCTTGCCATTGCTTGAGTTGCTCTGCCGCTGTGCGGGTGTCGACAGCTGGTGCAGGGGTGGCAATGAGGGATTCAATCAAGGCCCCCTGAAGTTCCTGGGAAGGCCTCGACGCGATCCCCTGGGCCGCATAACCCAGCCCTGCAATCAGAAGGCCAAAGGGAATGAGCAGCAGTCTTTGGCTCATGCCCTGGCCCTGGCTCATGCTCTGCCCCTGGCCGTGGCCGTGGCGAAACAGGCGGAACTGCCGAATCTGGAGGATCTGGAGGACCTGGCGTAGCAGGGGGATGGTCATAGGGAGCGCCATGCCGTTGCACCTTCATGCCCGGTGTCAGCCCCAGGGCTGATCTGGCCATCCCACAACACATGGCCAACGCCGGTTAGGCGGATCCTGCCGTCTGCGGCCCTCTGGCACACCATCCCCCCGGGTCGATCGGAGCATTGCCATCCCACCACCTGATCGGTGTGCAGGGTCTCCAGCCAATAGGGGGCCACAAGCGCATGGGCTGATCCGGTGACGGGATCTTCTGCAATGCCAAGGCCTGGGGCAAAGAACCGGAGTTGGTAATCGGCACCCACCCCCATTACCTGCTGGCGCTTGGCCACCGCTGGGTCAATCGCCTGCATCACCACCAGGCCCGAACGCTCGCTCTCCTCCAATTGATCGGCTAGCAGCGCCATCGCGCCAAGGGCGCAGTGCGTGCCAACCAGGGCCACGGCATACCCCAACGACGACCTCCAGAAGGCCAAGGGTGCCTCACCAAGCTCCCTCTCCAGCAGGGCCTTGAGAGAGATCGGGCAAGGTGCGATCTGGAGCGGCGGGCTGGGCAATTCAATAGTGGCTGCAAGCGTTTGGTGGGTTTGCAGCTGCACCGCCAGTGGGCCACTGCGCGTCAGAAAGTTGAGCTCACCTCCAGATCGGATCAGCCCCCAATGGCCCAGGGCGAGGCAAGCGGCCAAGGTGGCATGGCCGCAAAGGGGCACTTCGCAGCTGGGGGTAAACCAACGCAGCCGCCAGCCATGGCCATCCCACCAAAGGAACGCCGTTTCCGATTGGTTGAAGCTGCGCGCCAGATTTTGCAGGGTTCCATCGCTTAGGGGTTGCTCCAAGCGCACCACCACGGCCCCATTGCCCTTGCAGGGCCCATCGGCAAACGCCTCGACCAACAGCGCCGGCAGCGACATCAGCGTTGGAGCTCCGGCTTGAGATGGCGTTCCATCAGGGCTTTGACCGCCTCGCCTGGGTGGGTTCGGCCGTCAAGCACCGCCACCACCTGCTGGCAAATGGGCAAATGCCATCCCTGCTGCTCCGCCAGGCGCGTGGCGGCTCTTGCCGTACGTGGCCCCTCCACGGTGGCGGCCAAGGTGGCGATGGCCTGGGCTTCTGATTGCCCCTCAGCAAGCAACAGGCCGCAGCGGTAATTCCGGCTTAAGACACTGTTGGCGGTGGCCAGCAGATCACCAAGCCCTGCGAGCCCGTAGAGGGTGCTGGTTTGGCCGCCCAGGCCCTCCAGCACTATCCCCATCTCGGCAAGGCCGCGGCAAAGCAGGGAGGCCTTGGCATTGGCCCCCAGCTGGAGACCATCCGAGATCCCCGCAGCCAGGGCCATCACGTTTTTCAAGGCGCCGGCCACCTCGGTGCCGATCGGGTCGGTGTTGGTATAGAGCCGCAGGCTGCCGCCGCTGAGCTCAGCCTGGAAGCGCTGGGCTAGCGCCCCATCACGGCAGGAGAGCACGCTGGCGGCGGGCAGCCCTTGCCGTAATTCCGTGGCCAAATTGGGCCCACTCAGCACGAGCTGGGGAATGGGCCCGAGATGGACAGCCCACAGCTGGGTGCCTGTGAGCAGGGTGCTCAGATCCAAACCCTTGCTGCAACTCACCAGGGGAGTGCCTTCAGGCCAATGGGGCGCCAGCTGGGCAGACAGCGCATCAATGCCCGTCAGGGCAATGGCTGAGACCACCAGATCAGCCGATGCCAGCAAGCCGGCCGGATCTCCTCCATCCCGCCTGGACCACGTGGAAACGGTGTGACCCTGGCGCACCCACAGGTCGGCCAGGGTCTGCCCCCATGCTCCCCGACCCAGTAAGGCAATGCGCAGGCTCATCGGGGCGTCAGACAAAAGACCGCCGGGTTGGGGCCATCATGCGCCATGCGCTCCATTCAGGCCGAGGTGGTCGGAGCCGCAAATTGCTGCAACAGCGCCAGGGGGATCAACTCCAAGGCACTCGCTTCTGTGGCCTCCAGGCGCACCTGGGGTGCCATGCCGTCCTGATGGGCCTCGAGCCATCGGGGAGCACACACGCACCAGTGATCCCCAGGCCTTAGGCCTGGGAAGCCGTAGTGGGGTGCAGGGGTGCTGAGATCGTTGCCCTGGGCCTTGCTGTAGCTAAGAAAACGTTCGTTGATCACGCAACACACGCTGTGGCGGCCCAGATCCGCCCCATCGGTGCGGCAGCTCCCATCACGGAACCAACCGGTCATCGGTTCACAGCTGCAGAGTTCCAGGGGGCTGCCCAAGACGTTCAACGCCTCCGCTTGCGAGGGGTGGAACGCAGGATCGGTGCCGGGATGGTCCATAGCCTCGAACGATGGTCTTAGCCCAGTCTGGCGAAAGGTTTTGGGCCCTGCAGGGACAGAAAATCCTGGTAACGAACCCCCAATGGGGAGCACAAACTGCAACCGAAAGGTTGACGGATTCCGGGGGGGAGGCGTTAAAGGTCGTTGTGAGCGCACCCTCTGTTTTTCAGCGCGGCCCCCTTCATGAGCTGGGAATTCACCGAAGATGCGGCCTTCATGGCCCTCTGCGACGCCTACAAGGAGAGCGGTGAACCCTCCGCCATGGAATTCCTCGCCCACGGAGAAGGGGCGTTTCACTTCCAAGAGCTCACCCAAAATGCCGCTGGCGAGGGGATCGATCTGAGTGACTCCGCCGACCTCGAAGAGTTCCAGCAAGAGGTGATCGATACCCTCGAAGAGATGTGCAGCTAGCGCCTTCTCAGCTGTAGAAGAAGGCGATTTCCTTGTCCTTGAGGCCCTCCCATCCAGCGGCCTTCAGCCGAGCATCCAGGGTGGTTTGGTCGAAGTGCTTCGAGCCGGTTTTGACGATCCGGTTGCGCATCGACTTTTTCACGCCGCTGCGAGCCCTTTGGCTCTCGAGGTCCATCACCTCGGTGTAAAGGGCCACCATGGCCTCCGGAATCGGGCTGCCATCAAGGTCGATCCCTGCCGCAATCGCCGCATCCACTCCACCTGGTCCTGCAATCGCCACCGTGTTCCTTGCAAAGCAATGGCAAGGCTAGGAGGCGAATGGCAGAGCATCAGGCCTGCGGCTTGGCTGCCCTCAGGCGGAGAAATAGCGAGCCCGACTGTGGATGGCCACCAGAGCGGTCGTGCTCTGCTCAGGTTCGAGTTGATCACTCTCATCCATCGACAGGCCAATCCGTTCCGCGCCTAGCCAGGCCAACTGCTGGCGGGAATCGGCCACGTTGGGACAGGCCGGATACCCAAACGAATAGCGGCTACCCCGGTAGCGCTGGGCAAGCACCTCGCGCAGGGCCTTGGGTTCCTCGGCAGCGAAGCCCAGTTCCCGGCGGATGCGGGCATGGGTCCACTCAGCCAGGGCTTCGGCCATCTGCACCGCCAAACCATGGAAATAGAGGTAGTCGGTGTAGTGGTCTTCGGCGAAGAGGGTGCGGGCAAATTGCGTAGCGCCTTCACCCATGGTGACGGCCTGCATGGGCAGGACATCGGTGGGCTGCAGCTGACCATCCGCCTTCACCACCAGATCGCGATAAAAATCGGCAATGCAATAGCGGTTGCCGCCCCGCTGACGCGGCAAGGCAAAAAGGCCCAGCCGTTGCGAGGGCTCGGCGGGGTTGAACACCACAACCGCATTGCCGTCGCGACCGCAGGGGAAATAGCCATAGGCAACCCGCGGTGTGAGGAGCTGCTCGTTGCGGCAGCGCTCGAGCCAGTGCTGTAGGACAGGCTCCGCCTTCTCTTCCAGCAGGGCGTCGTAGTCCTCTCTGGATTGGCCCTGGGCTTTACGGAGCTGCCATTGGCCGGCAAAGAGCGCCTGGCGATCGAGGTAGGCAACCACCTCATCGAGGGGAATCTCTGACTCCTTGAGGATCTGCGTTCCCCAGAAGGGTGGCTCCAGCGCAGGCTCTTCGTCGACAACAGCGGATCGCTCATCTGACACGTCGGCAGGACCCGATGCGGTGGCGGGTTCCGATGCGGTGGAGGCACTGGTTGAGGCATCAGACGCAGCTGATGGCGCAACCTCTTCGGTCTCGTCGGCGCCCGATTCGAGGCCCAGACCAGGCGGACACGCGTTGAGGAAGCCCTTGCTGTCATCCCACTCTCCTGCGGCTTTAGCAGCCATCAAGGCATCCATGAAGCGAAGATCGGCAAAGGCATCCCGGCCGTAAATCACCTGCCCCTGGTAAGCGGCCCGGCAGTCACCATGCACAAACCGTGGCGTTAGGGCCGCGCCTCCAAGAATCACAGGAACGGAAATACCTGCAGCATTGAAAGCTTCCAGGTTGTCCTTCATAAACGCCGTTGATTTCACCAACAAACCACTCATGGCAATACAATCGGCCTGATGTAAAGACTGGGCTTCAACAATCGCTTCGCAACTTTGCTTGATGCCTAAATTAATCACTTCATAGCCATTGTTGGTAAGAATGATATCGACAAGATTTTTGCCAATGTCGTGCACATCACCCTTCACGGTGGCAATCAAAAACTTACCCTTGCTCGACTGAGCACCTTCGAGCTTGTCCATGTGGGGCTCTAACTGTGCCACCGCCGCCTTCATGGTTTCAGCGCTTTGGAGCACAAACGGGAGTTGCATTTGGCCTGAGCCAAACAAATCACCCACCACCTTCATGCCATCGAGCAAGAAGGTGTTAATGATGTGCAGAGGTTCATAGCGCTGGAGGGCCTCTTCAAGTGCCAGATCCAGCCCAATGCGTTCACCGTCAATGATGTGTTGTTTGAGCCGTTCCTCAACCGGAAGTTCTGCCAGTGAGGGCCCTGAGGCTCTGGCTTCTTTGGCGCTCACCCCTTCAAACAGGCTGGTGAGCTTTGTCAGCGGGTCATAGCTGCAGATGCCACCTTCACCAGCTTGGGCATCGCCTTCAAAACGACGGCGGTCGTAGATCAGATCGCGGCAAACCTGCTGATGCTCGTCGCTGATCTTTGCCAGGGGCAAGATTTTTGCCGGGCTCACAATGGCCGCATCCATGCCGGCTTCACAACAGTCGTGCAGGAAGACGGAATTGAGCACGATGCGTGCTGCTGGCGATAGGCCAAAGCTCACGTTGCTCACCCCGAGCACCACATGAACCCCAGGAAGGTCTTCGCGAATCCGGCGAATCGCCTCCACCGTTGCGGCACCATTGAGCCGATCCTCCTCAATCCCGGTGGAAATCGGCAGGGCTAGGGGATCGTAAAAAATTTCGTGGGCAGGGATCCCAAACTCCAGGGCATCGCGATAGGCCCGTTTGGCGATGGCCAGCTTGCGCTCAGCGGTGCGTGCCATGCCCTCTTCATCAATGGTTCCCACCACAACGCCAGCGCCATAGGCCTTGGCAAGTTCCAACACCTTGAAGAAGCGTTCATCGCCGTCTTCGTAATTGGTGGAGTTGAGGATGCATTTTCCACCCGCCACCTTCAACCCCGCCTCCATCTTTTGCCACTCGGTGGAGTCGAGCATCAGCGGCAAATTCACGTTGGTGACCAACCGGCTCACCAATTCGTGCATATCAACTTCGCCGTTACGTCCCACGTAGTCGACATTCACATCGAGCACATGGGCGTTCTCCTTGACCTGGTCACGGGCAACGGCAACGAGCCCGTCCCAATCCTCTTGGGCCAAGAGTTCGCGCACTTTCTTCGAGCCACTGGCATTAAGTCGCTCACCAATGATCAAAAAGGAGTTGTCTTGGTGATAGGGCGTGGTGCCATAGATCGACGCGGCGGCGGGCTCATAGCCCAGAACAGGCCTGGGATTGGCAGCACCGATGAGCTGCTCAGGCGTGCGCACCTGCCTCGGGCAGGCCTTGAGCTCCGATGCCAACGCGACCAAAGCTCCGATGTGGGCAGGGGTGGTGCCGCAGCAGCCCCCAATCACTTGCACCCCCAGGTCCTCAACGAAATGCAGCAGCTGCATGCGCATTTCCAAGGGCGTGAGCCGGTAGTGGGCCACGCCGCCAATGTTTTCGGGCAAGCCAGCATTGGGAATGCAACTGACCACAAAGGGGCTGTGGGCGCTGAGATAGCGGATGTGTTCCTTCATCTGCTCTGGCCCAGTGGCGCAGTTCAGCCCGAGCACATCAATGGGGAAAGGCTCGAGAATCGCCACCACCGCCGCGATATCCGAACCCACCAGCATCGTGCCGGTGGTTTCCATCGTGACGCTCACCATCAGCGGGCGGCGCTGGCCGCATTTGGCAAAGGCTGCCTCGATGCCCTGCAGGGCTGCCTTGATTTGCAGCACGTCTTGGCAGGTTTCAACGATGAACAGATCCACATCGCCGGCCAAGAGACCCTCGGCCTGTTCAGCAAAGGCGGCCTTCATGCCATCGAAATCGATGTGCCCCAGGGTCGGGAGCTTGGTGGTGGGCCCCATCGATCCGGCCACAAACCGCGGTTTGTCGGGGGTGCTGTAGGCCGCAGCCATCTCCCGAGCCAACTCAGCAGCCCGCTTGTTGATGGCAAAGGCCTGGTCTTGGAGGTCGTACTCGGCGAGCACAATCGAGGCGGCCCCGAAGGTGTTGGTTTCGATCACATCGGCGCCCACCTCCAGAAACTGACGGTGGACTTCTTTGACCACATCAGGTCTGGTGAACACCAGGTTTTCATTGCAACCCTCCAGAGCTGCGCCGCCAAAGTCCTCGGCGCTGAGGTCCATCTGCTGCAGCGAGGTGCCTGTAGCCCCGTCGAACACGAGCACTGGATGGTCGGCACTATGCAGACGCTCAAGAAAGCCGATGCGGCCCTCAGGGGAGACGGTGCAAGCCATCAAGCCTGCAGACGCACCCGGGTGACCCAGTGCTGGAAGTCTGGATCGCGGCCTTCGGTGATGGCGGTCAGCCGATCGCGAATGGCGTCCATCACCGGGCGGTGGCTGGCCAAATCGGTGGTTTCCACCCGCCGCACGGGCGTGACCTTGGCAGCCGTGCCACTGAGGAAGACCTCGTCGGCAATGAACAGTTCGGTTTTATCGACGGGCCGCTCCAGGGTGGGAATGCCCATGGATTGGGCCAGTTCAAGCACACTGGCGCGTGTGATGCCCTCCAGGATGTCCTGGTCAACCCCCGGGGTGATCAGCACGCCATCGCGGACGATAAACAGGTTCATGCCGCTGGCCTCGCTGACTTTTCCGCGGCTGTTGAGCAGCAACGCTTCGTCGAAGCCGCTTTTCACGGCTTCTGTTTTCGCCAGAGAACTGGTGATGTAGGCGCCGCTGATCTTGCCGCGTAGGGGCAGCGAACGATCTTCTTGGCGGCACCAGGAGCTGATCCGACAGCTGACCCCCTCCGGCGAGAGGTAGTCGCCGAGCTCCAGCCCATAGATCAGAAAGTCGGTTTCGATGTTGTGCAGCCGCGGGGCAATGCCCAAATCACTCGTGTAAACGAACGGGCGCAGGTACACCGGACAGGCGGGTTTGTTCGCCTGGAGAAACTGTTCGATGGCGTTGTGAATGGTCTCTTCACTGAGTTCAGTGAGCAACAACCGGGCGCTTTGGCTCAAGCGGCGCGCATGGCGGTCGGCGCGGAACAAAAGAATTTCGCCGGGGTCAGCGGGATTGGGAATGGCGCGCATGCCGCCAAAAGCACCCGTGCCGTAGTGCAGGGCATGGGTGGCCACCGACAACGTGGCCTCGGCAAACGGCACGCACTTGCCGCCAAACCAGGCGTAGGGAAGGAATTGGTGCATCGTGCGCGTTCCGATGCCCCCGATCTTCTCAGAGCAGCAAGCAGGATGGGGGCATGCATCGATTGGCCGCTGTTCCAGGCAGCACGGCAGAAGCCGCGGCGGGGGCCTTCGTGGAGCAGCCACCAGCGCCGGTGATTCTGCTGAGTAGTGCCGACACCGATTTGGTGGCGGTGGATCGCCTGCTTGAGCAGGAACCCCACCTGCTGGGCTACTCCCTGCGGGGCTTGAACCTGGCAGCCCTGGCCCATCCAGCCGTGATCGACCATTACCTCAGCACCACGGTGGCCGATGCACAGCTGGTGATCGTCCGCCTGTTGGGGGGACGGGGCCATTGGGGCTACGGCCTGGAGCAATTGCAGCTCTGGGCTTCCCGCCGGCCGGGCCGGCAGCTGGTGGTGCTGGCGGGCACGGCCGATGAGGATCAAGCCTTGGCCGAGCTGGGCACGGTGATGCCGGCCTTCGCGATCGCCCAGGCGGAATGTTTTCGTCTTGGGGGACCGGCCAACCTGCGCCAGGTGCTCGCGGGTTGGGATGCCCTGTGTCAGGGCCTAGAACCAGCCCTGCCATCTCCCGTGCCCCTTGGGGATCCGCTGGCCCATGACTGGCGCCAGGAGCCAGGAGCGCGGGTGGGGGTCGTTGCCTATCGCTCCTGGCACCAGGCCCAGGACAACGGTGTGATGGACGCCATCCTGGATGCTCTTCGTGACCAGGGTCTCTGCCCTCGGGCGCTCTGGGTGAGTGGGTTGCGCGATCGGGCTGTGCAACAGGGGGTGGGTGATCTGCTGGAGCGCGAAGGCGTGGAGGCCGTGCTCTGCACCACCTCCTTTGCGTCGGTGCAAAGCGATGAAGCTGGTTTGGGCGCACCGCTCTGGGAACGGCTGGCCGTTCCGGTGTTCCAAGTGCTCTGCAGCGGTCTGGCCCGTAGCCAATGGCAAAACAACAGCATTGGCCTGAGCCCCATGGATCTGACCCTGCAGGTGGCCCTGCCGGAATTGGATGGCCGGATCACAACCCGGGTGGGGGCCTTCAAGGAACAGCGACGCACCAGTGATCGTTTGGTGTCGGCCCTGGCCCACTACGAAGCCAATCCCGAGCGGCTCAGCTGGATCGCCCAACTCACCGGCCGCTGGATCCACCTACGGCGAACTCCCGCGCCCCAACGCCATGTGGCCCTGGTGCTGGCGAACTACCCCACCCGCAACAGCCGGCTCGCTAATGGAGTGGGTCTCGACACCCCGGCCTCGGCTGCCCTGATCCTGCAATGGCTCCAGCAGGCCGGTTACACCCTGGATGGCCCTGATGGCTCCCCAGCCCAGCTCCCGAAGGATGGCCAAGCCCTGATCGAGGCCCTGTTGGCCACCCGCACCAACGACGCCGAAAGCGACCACAGGCCCCCCTTGGGTTGGCTGTCGCTGAAGAGCTACAGAGCTTGGTATGACGCCCTACCAGAGGAGGGCCGCCAACAACTGGAGGCGATCTGGGGACCCCCAGAGCGCGACCAGGGCCTTGAGGAGGAAGGCTTTGCCATTCGGGGGCTGCAAGTCGGCCATGTGGCCCTGCTGATCCAACCGGAGCGGGGCTATGACCGCGATCCCAGCCTGAGCTACCACAGCCCCGACCTGCCTCCGACCCACGCCTACCTGGCCCAATACCTCTGGCTGCGACAACAGTTTGGAGCCGATGTCGTGGTGCACGTCGGCAAGCACGGCAACCTCGAGTGGCTACCTGGCAAGGGGCTGGGCCTTTCCAACAACTGCTTCCCGGAATGGGCCCTGGGTCCCATGCCCCATCTCTACCCCTTCATCGTCAACGATCCCGGCGAGGGGTCCCAGGCCAAACGCCGTTCCCAGGCTGTGATCCTCGATCACCTCACACCACCTTTGGGGCGGGCTGGTCTCTATGGCGTCTTGCAACGGTTGGAGGCCCAATTGGATGAGTACTGGGAAGCCCGCCAGATGGACAGTGAGCGGGTGCCTTGGCTGCGCCGCCAGCTCAACGAGCAGCTCGCCAGCCTGGACTTCCCCACCCCAGATGGCCCAGGCGATGACATCGATGCGCGGCTCGATGCCGCCGATGGGTATCTCTGCGAACTCAAAGAAGCCCAAATCCGCTTGGGCCTGCATACCTTCGGCACCCTGCCCAAGCCCGATGGGTTGGCCGAACTCTTGCTTTGCCTGGCGAGGTCGCCCCAGGCCGGTCTGCCCGGCCTTACCCAAGCCCTCGCCCAGAACCTCTCCCTGGAGCTGGATCCCTGGGCCGACGCCGATGAAGCTCCGCTGTCCGCAGCTGATCAGCATCGCCTGCGGGAGCTGTTTGGTTCGACCTCCCTGCGCTACGTGGGCGATGGGGTGGCCCTACTGGAAGCGCGCTGCCTGGCGATTTGCCGAGCCGCCCTTGGGGAGAAATCCCCAACCGAGTCAATCCAGCCGATCCCAGACGAGCTTCTTCCAAGCGCGACTCAGGCGGCCAGCGCGACCTGGGACAGGGTGTTGAACCACTTGCACACCACGCTCACGCCCAGATTGTTGGCTTGTGCTGAAGCCGAGCGGGAAGCCTTGCTCAAAGGGTTGTCCGGCCAGCGGATTGCTGCTGGCCCCTCAGGGGCACCCACCCGGGGCCGCCCGGATTTGTTGCCCACCGGCCGCAATTTCTACAGCGTGGATCTCCGCGGCCTACCCACTGAGGCGGCCTGGGATCTCGGCAGGCGCAGCGCCGAACTCCTACTCGAATCCCATCTGCAACAGGAGGGTGACCATCTCCAAACCCTGGCCCTCTCGGTTTGGGGCACGGCCACGATGCGCAATGGCGGTGAAGACATCGCCCAGGCCTTGGCCCTATTGGGCGTTCGCCCCCTCTGGGACGGACCCACCCGGCGGATGGTGGATTTGGAGGTGATCCCACTGACACTCCTGGGCCGCCCTCGGGTGGATGTCACCCTGCGCATCTCGGGCCTGTTCCGTGATGCGTTTCCCCAATTGGTGGGCTGGATGAACAAAGCCACCGCCCTGGTGGCAGCTCTGGATGAACCAGCCGCCCTGAATCCCTTGGCGGAGGCCTCACGCCATGAGGGCCACAGCGGCAGGGTCTATGGCTCAGCGCCAGGTGCCTACGGAGCGGGTTTACAGGGCTTGATCGACAGCGGGCACTGGGACAGCCGCGCTGATCTGGCAGAAGCCTTTTTGCAGTGGAGCGGCTGGCGCTACAGCGCAGCTGGCGCAGAGGCCATCGAAGCCCAGCCCGATCGTGCGGGTCTGGAGGAGCGCTTGCGGCAGGTGCAAGTGGTGCTGCACAACCAGGACAACCGGGAGCACGATCTGCTCGACTCCGACGATTACTACCAGTTCCAGGGCGGACTCAGTGCCGCTGCAGAAACCCTGCAAGGCCGGGCACCTGCCCTGTGGTTTGGCGACCATTCCAGGCCAGAGCGCCCGCGGGTCCATCGGCTGGAGCGGGAATTCGACAAGGTGCTGCGAAGCCGGGTGCTGAACCCCCGCTGGATCGAGGCCATGCAACAGCACGGCTACAAGGGTGGTTTCGAGATGGCGGCCAGCCTCGACTATCTGTTTGCCTATGACGCCAGCACCGGCCGCGCGCCTGATTGGGGCTATGGGGCCATCTGTGATCAGTGGCTCACGGATCAGCAGGTGCGTGACTTTCTGGAGGCGGCCAATCCCTGGGCCTTGCGTGACATGGCCGAGCGCCTACTGGAGGCCCACAATCGCGGGCTCTGGGAAGGCGCACAAAAAAACCAGTTGGAGCATTTGCGCCAACTGGTTCTGGAGAGTGAGGCCCTGATTGAACAGCGCTGACGGTGCCGAAAGCTTGGCTTGAGCTGAGGCTTCAGCTGTTGAGATCCTTGGCCATCTGTTTGAACGGATCGATGGCGCCAGGCTTGGCGGTGGTGAGTTGGCTGATCTTGGGTTGTTCCTGCTGCTGGGCGGCCTTGGCCTCTTTTTCAAGCTTGATCACGGCCGGACCACCCGGCACGTTCACCCCCACGGCAGAGCCTTTCTTGCGTTGGTCAAGCTCGCCCGTGGTGAGGGGCTGGGCAAAGGTTTTCTTCACAGGGGTGGGCACGCCACCAGTGAGGTTGATCGGGGCTTCAGGGGCCTCGGTACCCGGCAAGCCGTCAGACATCTTCTCCACACTGGCTTCCATCGAAGCCACCTCGGCCACCATCTCCTTGGTACCGGGGTTATCCGCCGTTCCTGGGAACGTGTGGCGAATGGTGTTGGAGCGCCGCATGTAGTCGACGTTGCCCATGCTGCTGGAGGCATCGGCGTCGAGGAAGAAGGTTTCGGATTCCTTCTTGGCCTTGGCCGGAGCGGACTCAGCAGAGGTGGAATCACCCTTGAACAAGCGATCAAACAGACCCATCGACAGGCAGGGGAACGCGTGGGAGAACCCTAGCGGCCATCCAGGGCCAGGCCATGGGTATCGGTGCCACAACTCATCAAAAGGCCACGTTTGTTGAGGTGCTTGGCAATCGCCTCACAGGTATGGGGGGTGGGCTGCCACCGGGGCTGCATGGCGTAGTCGTACCAGGCTTCTGCCCCATCAAAACCCAGGCCAAAAGCGGCCTCCAGCAGCGTGGCAAAGGGCAATCGGTAGCGGGCGGGATGGGCCAGCAGGGCGAGACCACCGGCCTGGTGAATCGCCTTCACAACGGCCTCAGCCTTGAGGGCAGGACCGATCGGCGCGCTTCCCTGGAGGTAGGGATCCAGGCTGCGGTGTTCGGAACCAAAACCGAGCCCGAGCACATGAACCAGACAGCCTTCGAGCAGACAACTGATCTCCACCCCCCGCCAGAGAACGGGCGTGGCTCCCGATAGGGCCCGATGCTCCTCCAACCACTGCCAGGCGGGGTCGTGGGCCCCATGGGAATGGTGGTCGGTGATCGCCAGGTGTTCCAGCCCCAAGGCAGCGGCCTGCTGCACCAACGCTTCCGGGCGCAGGCTGCCGTCACTGAAAACGGTGTGACAGTGGAAATTGAAACGGGTGGGGCAACTGTGGCGATCCACCTGCCGCAGCACCGCGGCCAGAGGGTGGTTGAAGCGGGTTGGGGAACAGCTGGCCACCAGGCTCCCTAGGCGTTGGTGGCAGCCGCCTCAGCCCGTAGGCGCCGCCAACGGGCATAAAACTGAATCGAGGCCGCCATAAACACGACCAAGGC
>CAYFKI010000009.1:9779-15680 GCA_964343525.1 uncultured Cyanobium sp. | reverse complement strand
CGGAACTCTTCGCAGATGGCCTCGAGCTCCACCGCATTGGGCCGCAGATCCATCGCCGCCATGGCGTCGAAATCTGTGGTGTAGAAGCGGGGGGTCAGGATCGTGTCCTTCACCGGATCCTTCACCGCCGGGGAGCCTGGGGTGCCAACTGCACCCGTGGCTTGGGTGGTTTGGGCTTCGGCAGTTGCGGCGGGAGGCACCATCGCGTTCCGGTCTAGGGCAGTGGCTGCATCGTAGAGGTAGTGGTCGTCAGTTCGGGCCCAGCCATTTCTGCCCGTTAAGCCGCTGCACCAGCCGCGACACCAGCAGCGCCAGGCTCATTTTTTTCTCATCGATCAAAAACGACTCCAGCAGGCTGGGTTCGCTGCCGGCTTCAGCGATGGCAACGGTTTTGGGGGCATTGATATCGGCGGCCGTGAAACACAGCCAAAAGCGGCGTTGGCCCGGCAGCGTGCCCATCACCTGCCAGCAGGGCGATCCCACCACCGGCATCGGTCCCTCCGCAAAGCTCAGCTCGGCGGCAGGTCCGCCATAGCTCTGGATTTCCTTGCCCAGGGCAGGGATCAGCAGCTGGGGAACGAACTCGGCAAAGGGTTTGTCCTCAGGTGCTGGGGGTTTGACCTTCGCCGGGGCGGCAGCCTCTGGCTGGGTTGCGCTGGTTGGCTGGCTTGCGCTGGCTGGTTGGGGGGCAGGACGGGCTGAATCGCTCACCGGCGCGGGCCTCTTCGGGCATCAGATGCCCAATTTAAGCGGCGCTACCAGTCGTCGCTGATGGCCTCATCCCAGCCATCCCCCACGGAAACGGTCTGGGGCCTGGGCTCGGCGGGGGCAGCTTGGCCTTGCCCCCGGGTTGCTCCTGAACCTGGACCTGCTCCTGGGGCTCGGCCGGAGCCAGAACCTTTGCGAATCACCCGGAAGGGAACGGCCACGGTGGGGGCGGGTTCACCTGGCGGCCGGACTGGGTGGGGGAGGCCCTGGCCGGCGGAGCGCTCGGCACGGGATGGCCCCTCACCGTTCGCATGCCAATCAGCGTTCGCGGGTCCATCACCGTGCGCGGGCCCATCAGCGTTGGTGCCCCAGTCAGGCCAAACCGACCAGCTGCCTGGATCCTGGGCTGTCCGCGATCGGCGCTGGTTCGGGGAGGCTGGCCGGGTGGCGCTGCGCAGGGCCAGGCTGGTGGCGCCTGCACTCAGGGCCCCACCACCGCACGCCGCCAGGCTCAGCCACAAACTGATCGGCAGGGCGGGGGAGGTCCAGGTCAACAGCCGCAGGGCAATGGCTGGCCTGGGGTTGATCGCCGCCACCAGCAACACGGCCAGCAGTGGGGCCAAAAGGGGCAGCAGCAGCAGGCGTTGCAGCAGGGCCAAGGCAGGGTGATCGCTCTAGGGGGCCGGGCTGGCGTGCCCCGAGTTTGGGCGGCCGATGGCCCCCTGCCAACGCTTCAGGTTGCCCAGGTCAAATCCCAACACGTCGAACACGCGGATCACCAGAAAATCGACCATGTCGTCGATGGTTTGGGGTTGGTGATACCAGGCGGGTACGGGCGGGGCGATGCGGGCACCCGCCTCCGCCAGGGCCGTGAGGTTGCGCAGGTGGATCAAATTCCAGGGGGTCTCCCGCGGGCAGATCACCAGTGGCCGCCCCTCCTTGAGGTGCACATCGGCAGCCCGCTCGACCAGATCGAGGGCCACGCCCGAAGCGATCCGGCCCACGGTGCCCATTGAGGCCGGCAGGATCACCATCCCCTTGGTGCGAAAGCTGCCGCTGGCAATGCCCACCGATTGGTCGCTCCAGCGGTGGCAGCGCAGGCTGCCGGTGCTCGTGCCCGTGCGTTCGCGCCAAAAGGCTTCTTGGGCCTGGGGCTCCAGGGGCACGCGGATTCCCAGCTCCGCCTGCCACACGCCAATGGCCCCTTTGGAGGTCACTAGCTCCACGGTTTCACCCGCCTGAAGCAGCAGTTGCAGGGCACGCTGGGCGAGCGGTTGGGCTGAGGCGCCCGAAATCGCCAGCACGATCGGATCGGGCGCAGCAGCGGGCATCAGCCTTCGCTCAAGACCGGGATCGGCGCGAACGGATCGGCATGGGCGTCGACGGACGCGTTGGCGTCCTGGGCGTCCTGGCCTGCCATCGCGGTGTCGGCACCCTCGGGCAGCACCACGGCCAGATCGATTTGGTGGCGCAGGGCATCCACCTTTTGGATTTCCACCTCCACCTGGTCGCCGAGCATGTAGGTGCGGCGGTTTTTGCGGCCCACGAGGCGGTTTTGGCGGGAGCGGTACTCGTACCAGTCGTCCTTGAGGGAACTGACATGCACCAGTCCCTCCACCTGGGAGGGGGGCACTTCCACAAAGAACCCGTAGCTCTGCACGCCGCTGATCACCCCAGGCAGCACCTGGCCCACCAGGGGCTCGGCTTGGCGCGCCTGGGCCATCGCCAGCAGGTCGCGGTGCAGCTCGGCCATGAAGCGCCGCCGCCCGTTGAGGCGTTGGGCAAGGCCGTGATCGAGGGCTTCGTTGAAGGGGGTCACGGCACTCGGCGCCAACAGGGGCCAATCAATGGCGCCGATGCAGGCGTCAGAGGCCAGATCCACACTTGTTTTGTGGCGAACGCTGGGACGGTCTTTGCCCTCGCTCAACAGCAGCGCCAGCACCTGTTGGTTCCACAGGTCCGCGTAATGGAGACCGGGGAAGCACCAGGGCGCCAGGGCACTTTCATCGCCCATCAGGCCGGCCAGGGCGTGGTCTGAGGCCGTGGTTGTCAGTTCCACGGGCTTGAGTGCCGCCTGCAGCTGTTGCTGCAGGGCCCGACAGCGGTCGGTGGCGGCAAAGGCGGTGGCCAGCTCGCTGGCGTTGGCATCGCCCTCCTCGCTCAGCTCCAGGGGAATCTCCAGGGCCAGGGCCGCCTTGGCGACGTCGTTGAGATCGCTGGGATCGGCGGCCGGGTTGGCGGCATACAGGGCCGGCAATTGCAGGGCCGACAGGTGTTGGCCCATGGCCCGATCAGCCACCAGGGCGGCTTCGCGCAGCAGGGCCATCGGGTGATGGCTAGGAAGTTGCACAAACCAGCCCTGCAGGGCGCTGTCGGGCGCTGGCACGGCCAGATCCCCCAGGCTGTCGAGGGGCGGATGACCCAGGGCTAGATCAATGGATCCGGCTGCCAGCCGACGCTGCTGCAGCACGTCTGCCACGGCGAGCAGGTTCTCCAGTAGGGGCAGGTGGTCTTTGAGGCCCTTGAGGGCCGCCGGCAGGGTGCGGCTCTTCGGTTTGCGATCGGCCAGGGCCTGGATGGCGGCGGTGTCCACCACGGCTACTGGTTTGATCTGGCTGCGGTAGAAGCGGTAGTGCTCGAGGGCGCCGTCAGCGGAAATCTCGAGAGCCACCGAAAGGGCGGCCTGGGATTCGCCGGGCTTGAAGGCAGCAGCCTTGGTAAGGGCTGCTGGCAGTAGGGGCAACCACTGGCGACCCACGCAGAGGGCTTCGGCCTGGTCCCTGAGCCAGAGGTCGAGGCTGGCTCCAATGCCCAAGCGCTCGGCCACGGCGGGGCTGTGGACCCAGAGGGTCCAGCCGCCGTCGCGGGCTTCCAGCCCCAGGCCGGCCAGCACGGGCGCATCTTTACCGCTCCAGGCCTGCGGCAACAGCACGGCCTGGGCGGTGAGGTCCGTGCGCTCTTTGGCGGCCAGGGCCTTCAAGGTGGCCCGGGGAGCAGCGGGGCGTTCGTGGAGGTGGTGCTTGGTGAGCAACAAATCCAGATCGGCGGCTTCGCCACCATTCACCGGTAAGCGGCGCGCCACGTGCCCCTGGGGGGCGAATTGACCCACCGGGTAGCGATCCAGATGCACCTCCACCACGGAGGTCTGATCGGGATCGAGGTGGCTGGCGTCAGCCTCCGGCAGCTCAATCGTGGTGAGCAGTCGATCATCAAGGGGGGTGGCCACCAGGCGGGTTTCCTGCTGTTCCACCTGGGCCAGCAAGGACGCGGTCCGGCGCTCGAGGATGCACTGCACCCCCCCCTCCGGTGAGCGCCGCCGCCCGCCTTCGCGGGTCACCTTGACCAGCACCCGATCGCCATTCCAGGCGTGGTTGAGCTGGTGATCCCGGATGTAGATATCTTCTCCGCCGTCCTCGCGCAGGGCAAAGCAAAAGCCTTTGCTGGAGCAGCGCAACCGCGCTGCCACCAGCTCAGGATCGTCGCGGCGCTGCAGACCGTCGGGGTTTTCCACCAACACACCCAGCTTGATCAGCCCATCGATGCCGATGCGCAGTTGGTGTTTGTCGGTGGTCTGACTCAGGCCCAGGGCCTTTTCAAGCTTGGCAATCGGCAGGGCTTCGTCGGCAGGAAGCTGGTCGAGCAGGTCGGCGACCGTGAACTTCATCGGCTTGGTCAGCTGGTTGGAGGTGGACCATCCCAGGAGCCCTGGCGGGCTTTGGATTCAACCGGTTTAAGGGCGGTTGGGGTGGTGGCAGTTGGCTGGTGGGTCTGGGCTCGGAGCGATGCCCACGACCACCTGGCCTTCTTTGATCACATTAGATCGTCAAAGAGCTCCTGGCCCAACGGCTCACCGAACTCAATGGCCGTTCTCGCCACTTTCATCGCCACTGCCTTGGACACTTTCATCGCCAGTGCCATCGCTATGGCCATCACCACTGCCATCTACACCGTCTTCTGAGTTCGGGGTGGAGCGTTGGATTAGGCGGATGCCGATCACCAAGAAACCAAGCGAAGCGGCCAGTTGAAGAGCATTGGTGGGAATCACCGCCGACAGCGAGCCCCCGGCGGCAGCCCCCAACAGGCTGGCGAACACCAGCGCTGCCGAGCTGCCGGCGAACACGGCGCCGGGCCGGTTGGAGGTGCCGCTGATGGTGACGATCGCCAACTGGGTCTTATCCCCCAACTCCGCCAGGAACACCGTGAGGAAGGTGGAGGCCAGGAGCGGAAGATCCAGCGCCGAAAGATGGAGTTCCGCGAACGTCATGCCAAGGCCACCACGGCTTGCCGCCCTAGCCACAGCCCTAGAGCCACCATCAGGATTCCCGCCAGCCTCTCCAGTTGCTGGGGCGCCATCACCTTGGCCAGCCAGCGCCCGAGCAGCACGCCCACCAGGCTGGAGCTGATCAGCGCCAGCGATGCGCCCACAAACACCACCACCGGCTTGCCGGATTGGGCGGAGAGCAGCAGCGCGGCCAGTTGGGTTTTATCCCCTAGTTCCGCCAGAAACACCGTGGTGAAGGTGGTGATGAAGGCGATCCCCCACTGGGAGGACGCGTTGTCTTGGACGCTGCTCATGGGCGTCGGATGGCCTTCAGAAACCGTTTCATCACCCTGCCACGGCCCCCGTATTCACTGCGGATCTGTTGTTGACAGCAGGCAATGGCCAGGGCATCGGTGTTTTGGGCGTCGGTGCCAAAGAGGCGGCTCAGATTGCTGACGCGGCAAAAGTCGGGCCTCGTGTCGTAGATGCGGCAGCTGCGGGAGCCGCTGTTGAAGTGAATGCACCAACCATCCGCCCCCACCATCGAGAGATAGAGCTCCTTTTGTTCGGGGCTCAGGGCATCCAGGGCGTCCTGGCGCTGGTCGGGATCCAGCCGGCAGCAGGCTCCGCACTGCTGGATGCATTGCCACCGCTCCATCCCCGCTCCGCAAGCGAACCTCCATTCAGCCACAGCCGGTGTCCTGCTGTGACAAGCCATCACAGTGGGGATCGGGATCCGCTGGGGGCTCTGGCCAAGCTCCTATCCTGGTTAGTAGGGCAACCTCTGAACCTTTCCCCCACAGCTGCCATGGGTCTCGACTTTCACCTGATTGCCAATTTCGCTGCCCTGGCCCTGATCACCTTGGCTGGTCCGGCTGTGATCTTTGTGCTCTTCTTCCGCCGCGGTGCGCTCTGAAGCTCCGCTTGATTGG
>CAYFKI010000009.1:461-9679 GCA_964343525.1 uncultured Cyanobium sp. | reverse complement strand
CCTTCAGCCTGGGGTCGCGCGCGATCCCAGGCTTTTTGATGGCTTGTAGCCGAGGCCCCAGAGCGCGTGGTAGATCGGCTCAGGCTGGATTTTTCGGCCCACGGCAGCTCCGATCACCGCACTCAGCAGAAGGCCAAACAGCCACTGTTGATCGCCGGCCATGCGCACGGCAAACAGCACGGTCATCAGGGGTAATTGGGTGGCTCCGGCAAGGCCGGCGGCCATGCCCAAGGCCAAACCCAGCTGGGCATCTCCCCCCAGTAGTTCGAGGCTGCCGCTGCCAAACAGGGCGCCGATGGCAAAGGCCGGATCAATCAGCCCCCCGGGCACCCCGGCCCCAAGGGCCAACACGGGGCCAGCGATCCGAGCACCGATCAGCAACAGCCAGCCCACCAGGTCGGCGGGGGATCCGGGTACCGGGATCGGGCTGTCGTTGGCCAGCATCTGGGCCATCAGGGCTTCACCATCGCCACCGCTGAGGCCACCGCTGAACAGGGCCATGCCAGCAAGAAGGCCCCCCAGGGCGACACCCCAGGCCAGGGGATTGGCGCTTACCCGCGGGCGGAACCAGGCCGTGGCCAGCAGCAGCAGGCGGGCAAATCCTGCGCCGAGGGCGCCGGCCCCCAGCCCCAGGGGAACGGCCAGCATCAACTGCAACCACTCGCTCTGGCTCGATTGGATGGAGGCCAGGATGAAGATCGGCGTACCGGTGAGGTTGCTGATCAAGGCGGCCAGGGAACACACCACAGCCGAAGGCCACAGCACCTGCGCCTGAAAACGGCCGGTGAGCTCTTCAAAGGTGAACACTGCCCCCATCAAGGGGCTGTTGAAGCCACCGGCCAAGCCCGCTCCGGCACCGATCGCGATCAAGGAGCGTTCCGACAATCCAGAGAGCACGGCGGGAAAGCGATCCCTGAGTGCCTTGGCCACCGAGGCCCCTACCTGCACCACGGGACCCTCGCGGCCGAGGGGCAGCAGCGCCAGGCTGGCTGCCGTCCAGAGGCTCAGGCGCTGCACGGTGGGGGTGAGGCCCAGCATGGCCTTGGCGCTTGTGGGCTCTTCCAGGCTCTCGATGGTTTGGGGGATCCCAGATCCTGCGCCTGCTTTCCAGCGGCCGGCCTGTAACCACAACAGCAAGGGCATCACCAGCAAGGGGGCCATGGCCCTGGCCAGGCCGCCGGGCTGCCAGGCCAGGCCGGTGAAACCGGGGAGATGGTGCAGCCATTGGGCCTGCCAACCATCCACCTGGTTGAGGGGCAGGCAGGCGAGGCCCACGGCAAGGCCAAAAACGGCCAGTTGCACCAGCGTGCGCAGGGGGCGGAGCAAGGGGCTAGGCATCACCGTTGGGGGTTACGAGGTGCTTGAACGATGCGGGGCTCAGGCCGCCAGGCCCAACGCCATCGCCGCCTCCTGAAACAGAGCGCGAATGTAGGGATGCTGCTGGGTGTCTGCCTCGATGCTGCTGATTTCCTCACCGTTGGCATTGCGCACCACAAGCCCGTCTCCTTGGCGCCGACACCAGTATGTGCGCCCCCCGCGGCGCAGAACCAGCTCGGCTCCTGCAGCGCCTGCTGGGTTGCTGCGTACCCCGAGCAACTCCAATTGCAGCCGCTGTTGGCCTTGCCAGGAATCCCGTTTGATTCGGTAGGCCACATCCACCACCGCTGGCAGGTTGGCCTCCCCCTGCCAGCGCCAGCCGACGGCCCGCAGCCGGGTTGCTTGCTGCTCCAGCTCCAGTTGGAGATGGCCTCCCCGCAGCAGTTTCTGGCTCACCACCCGGCAGCCTGCGCTCCAGAACACCGGTTGGGGATGGCCGATGCCAAAGGGTTCGAGCCGTTGCAGATGGCCGAAGAAGTCCCCATCAATTTGGGCTAGTTGCACCAGGGCTTCGGGCTCTACCGGCGCGCCCCGACCGGTTTGCTCCAGCCATGTCTGGGCGAGGCCATTGAGCTGGCTGTGCAGCTCGGCCACCGCTTCGGCCTTGACCGTGAAGCCACCGGCGGCGGGGTGGCCGCCAAAACGCTCGAGCAAGGGGGCGCAATGTTGGAGGGCCTGATCCACCGCAAAGCCTTTCGGGGCGCGAACGGAGGCCCGCAGTTGGCCATTGCCTTCGCCGGCCAGCAGGGCAGCCGGCAGGCCAAAGCGATCCACCAACCGGGCCGCCACGATGCCAATCACGCCGTGGTGCCAGTGGTTTTGCGCCAACAGTAAAAACGGCGCCCGCGCGGGGCCATCGGCCTCCAGGAGGGCCAGAGCTTCCGCTTCGATCGCCGTGCACAGTTCGCGCCGCTGGCGATTGAGGGTTTCGCATTCCCGGGCCAGTTCCAGGGCTCGGGTGCTGTCGTCGGTGGTCAGCAGTTCCACCACCAATTGCGGATCACCGAGCCGTCCCACGGCATTGATGCGGGGAGCGAGTTGGAAACCCACCGCCTGGGCATCGAGGGGGGTGTCATCCATGCCGGCCACTTGCTGCAGGGCCTGGAGTCCCACCAGGGGCGTGCGGGCCAGCTGGGGCAGACCATCGAGCAGCCAGCGGCGGTTCACGCCTTCCAGGGGGGCCATGTCGGCAATGGTGCCGATGCAGAACAGGTGGCGGGCCACCGCCAAGCCATCCTCCCGTTTCAGGCTCTGGCAGAGGGCTGCGGCCAGCACATAGGCCAGGCCCACCCCGGCCAGGCCCCGGTAGGGGGAGCCTTTGGGGGTGCAGTGCGGATGCAGCAAGGCCAGGTGGGGCGGCATCACCGCCGGCAGGCTGTGGTGGTCGGTGAGGATCACCTCCACGCCGAGTTCGGCGGCCTTCTCCAGGGCCTCCAGGGCGGAAACCCCGTTGTCGACAGTGATCAGCAGGCGGATCTCCTCGCTCGCGAGCCGTTCCACCATCGCGGCGTTGAGGCCATAACCCTCCTCCATGCGGCTAGGGATGGCGGCGACCGGTTGGGCCCCCAGCCGTTGCAACACCCCCACCAACAGCGCCGTACTGGTCATCCCATCGGCGTCGTAGTCGCCGCAGATCGCCAACCGTTCACCAGCCGCGCAGGCTTGCTTCAGCCGGGTCACGGCCTTGGCCAGATCGGGAAAGTGGCGTTTGGCGGTGGGAGCCGCAGGCGGATCAAGCAGCTGCTGCAAGGCCTGGGGGCTCTGGTATCCCCGGCGCCACAGCAGGGCGAGCAGGGGTTCGGGCAGCGGGTGCTCGAGCTCGCCATTGATCCCAGACCAGCTGCCGTCCTGGGGCAGGGGTTGGGGCAGTTGCCAGCGTTGCTCGTGCAGCGGGGGGAGCAACGGATCAGGGCCTCGGCCTTGGCATTGTGCGCTGCCGCATAGCGTCGGGCAACGCTTCGAATCGCACCGCCATGGGATTACGAGCCGTTTTGTGGGATGTGGATGGCACGCTTGCCGAAACTGAGCGCGATGGTCACCGGCTGGCCTTCAACCGGGCCTTTGCTGAGGCCGGTTTGCCCATCCAGTGGGACCCCGAGGCCTACGGCACGCTGCTGGCGATCACCGGCGGTGCGGAGCGAATTGCGGCAGCACTCGAACAACGCGAGGGGGTGACGCCGGATCCCGAGCGGGTGGCGACCCTGCAGGCCAACAAACAGCTCCATTACGGCGCCCTTGTTCGCGATGGCGGTTTGACCCTGCGGCCAGGTGTGCTCGCCTTGATGGAGGAGGTGGCGGCCGCGGGCCTGCCCCAGGCGATTGTCACCACCAGTGGCCGATCGGCCGTCGGCGCCCTGGTGGCCCAGTTGCTGCCCGATTGGGTCGATCGCTTTGGCTTCTGGGTGTGTGGCGCCGATGTGAGCTGCAAAAAACCGCATCCGGAGGCCTACCAACGCGCTGTTGCCCAGCTGGGTTTGGACCCCAGCCAGGTGTGTGCCCTTGAGGATTCCCCCGCCGGCCTGACCGCTGCCGTTGGGGCGGGTGTGCCCTGTGTGGTGAGCCTCAGCCACTACAGCGCCCAGGAGCCCTTGGCCCATTTCCGCCAGGCCCATGCGGTGGTGGATCAGTTGGGGGAGGGGGCCCAGGTCTTGCAAGGGCCCGCTTGCCAGGACGGACGGATCACGCTCTCCTATCTGCAGTCGTTGTGGTGAGTGGCCTGGCGATTCAGCGCACCCGCTTCCAACAAGTGAGCCAGCAGCTGGCAACGTTGCTCCTCGGCAACTGGCGCGGCAATTGGCGCCACCGCAGTGCGGTGCTGTTGGCCTTGTTGGTGGGGTTTTACGCCGGCAGCAACCTCACCGCCTATCTCTTGGTGTTTTTCCCTGGCGGTCGTCCCGCTTTGGTGCTGCTGCTGGTGGTGCTGTTGGAGGGATTGGTGCGTTTGCGGGGGCGGATGGTGCAACAGAGCCCCGGTTTGGGCTGGGTGATTGCCGACAACCTGCGCATCGGATTTGTCTATTCGGTGGTGCTCGAGGCGTTCAAAATCGGCTCTTGATGGGGCCGGCTTTGCCACGTCTTTGACGGCTTCGCCTCTTTACCTTGCCGCCACGTTCCCTGCCGCCAATGGACCCGTTGCTGCAGCGGGACTTTGCCTTGCCGATGCTCCAGGAGCTGGCTGAGCGGGTCGGCCGGGGAGAGCGGCCTTGGTTTGGCCTCAATGGGCCAGTGGGTGCCGGCAAAAGTCTGTTCTGTCAGCAGCTTTTGGAGTTGGCCGCCCCCCTGGGCCTGCGGCTAGGCGTGGCCTCCATCGATGACCTCTACCTGCCATGGAACCAGCGGATCCAGGCGATGGCGGGCAATCCCTTTGGGGTGAATCGGGTGCCACCCGGGAGCCATGATCTGCCCCTGCTGTTGGAGCGCCTGGGTGCTTGGCGCGCCGGCGGCCCGCTGCGCTTGCCCCGTTTCGACAAAACCCTGCGGGAGGGCGACGGTGATCGGCTCGCGGCAACCCCTTCGGGCCCTGAGGATCGGGTCGATGCCCTGGTGCTGGAGGGTTGGCTGATGGGCTGCCGCCCGCTGGGCCTGGGTGCAAGCTCTGCGGAGCGTTTTGTGGGCTTGGAGCTGGCCCCAGGCCTCCCTCCCCTCAGCGCTGAAGAGGCTGCCTGGCTCAGCCGTTGGGACCAGCATCTCGAGGCCTATGCCCCCCTGTGGGATGGCTGGGATGGCCTGTGGTTGCTTCAGCCCGCCCACTGGGGTCTGCCGCGCCGCTGGCGATTCCAAGCGGAAGCACGGCAGCGCCACCGTGGCGGTGCCTGGCTCGCTCCAGCGGCTTTGGATGCTTTGGTGCGCGCCAGTTTGGCCTCCTTGCCCCCGGCGCTTTACCAAGCTCCCCTGCAAGCCCATGCGAAAGCCTCCGCCCTGTTGAACGGACGGAGGCAGTGCCTTCAGGTGGCGTGGCTCAGGGACGCGGAACGCTGAAGCCCCGAAACAGCCCTGTAAAACCTGTCAGATCAAGCCGATCAGCTGTCGCTGTCGTCGGCTTCGTCATCCATGGGGTACACAAAGCCCTGGGCGCGGCCGCTCAGCACAGCTTTGCCAATGGAGAGGGCCTTCTGGGCGGCCACAGCAGCCTTGCCTTTCCAGGTGGCGTGGCGCTGGTTGCGCTTGCCCTTGGACGTTTTCTTCTTGGGAACAGCCATCCCCTTTCACTCGCAACCAAACAATGATCTTCCGCTGCGGCCTTGCCTTTCGTCAAATCGCTAGGCTCCAGTGAACGTCGGAATTCTGTGAGCGGCAGCCTGTCTCCAGTGTCCACCGCTTCTGAGCCCGTTTCCTACAGCGATCTGCTGCGGAACATTGGCAGCGGCCAGGTGAAGGATCTGGTGCTTTCGCTGCGCCAACGCCAGGTGCAGGTGCGCTTCAAGGATGGGCAGCAGGCCGTTGTGCCGGTGTTCAACAACGATCAGCTGCTACTCAGAACGGCGGAACGGGCCAAGGTGCCCCTTTCCGTTCGCGATGACCGCCAGGACGGTGCTGTGGCCAGTTTGGTGGCCAATGGCCTGTTGGTGGTTCTGTTGCTGGGCGGTCTCACCCTGTTGATTCGCCGTTCCGCCCAGGTTGCCAATCGCGCCATGGGATTTGGCAGCAGCAAACCCCGGCTGCAGGCCGAGGGCAGCGTGCCGGTGCGCTTCGACGACGTGGCTGGAATCGCCGAGGCCAAAGAGGAGTTGGTGGAGGTGGTCACCTTTTTGAAGTCGCCTGAGCGCTTCACAGCGGTGGGCGCCAAGATCCCCAAAGGGGTGCTGCTGGTGGGCCCGCCGGGTACGGGTAAAACCCTGCTTGCCAAAGCGATTGCTGGCGAAGCGGGGGTGCCCTTTTTCTCGATGGCGGCTTCCGAATTCGTGGAGATGTTTGTGGGGGTGGGGGCCTCGCGGGTGCGTGATCTGTTCCGCAAGGCCAAGGCCAAGGCCCCTTGCATCATTTTCATTGATGAAATCGATGCCGTCGGCCGCCAGCGGGGGGCCGGGATCGGTGGCGGCAACGACGAACGGGAGCAGACCCTCAACCAGCTGCTCACCGAGATGGATGGCTTTGAGGAGAACTCCGGCGTGATTCTTCTGGCGGCCACCAACCGGGCCGACGTGCTCGATACGGCGCTGATGCGACCAGGGCGTTTTGATCGCCGCATCACGGTCGATTTGCCCGACCGCCGCGGCCGCGAAGCGATCCTGGCGGTGCATGCCCGCACCCGACCTTTGGCTGAATCGGTGTCGCTGGCCGATTGGGCCAGCCGCACGCCAGGGTTCTCGGGGGCCGATCTCTCCAACCTGCTCAATGAGGCCGCCATCCTCACGGCAAGGCGCCATCAGGACACCATCGACGATGACGCCCTCGGCGGTGCGCTCGAGCGCATCACGATGGGTCTGGCGGCCAAACCCCTCCAGGACAGCGCCAAAAAACGCTTGATCGCGTACCACGAGGTGGGCCATGCCCTGCTCACCACCCTGGTGCCCCATGCCGACAAGCTCGACAAAGTGACCCTGCTCCCCCGCGCCGGTGGGGTGGGTGGCTTTGCCCGCACCATGCCGGATGAGGAGATCCTCGATTCCGGGTTGATCAGCAAGGCCTACCTGCGGGCGCGCTTGGTGGTGGCCATGGGTGGTCGGGCGGCCGAGTTGGTGGTGTTTGGCCCGGCGGAGGTGACCCAGGGGGCCAGTGGTGATCTGGAGCTGGTGAGTCGCATCAGCCGGGAGATGGTGACCCGCTATGGCTTCTCAAGCCTGGGGCCCGTCGCCCTCGATGGTGATGGGGCAGAGGTCTTTCTGGGGCGTGATTGGCTGCGCCCCGAACCCCATTACTCCCGCCAGACCGGGGATCGGATTGACCAGCAGGTGCGGGAGTTGGCCCAGGGGGCCCTGGATCAGGCCGTTGCCCTGCTCAGGCCCCGGCGGGAGTTGATGGACCAGCTGGTGGAGCGCCTGATCGTGGAGGAAACGATTGAGGGCGGGCCATTCCGTTCCCTGGTGGAGCACTTTGAGGCTGGCCAGCGGGTGGCGGCCAGCTAGGGGCTCGCTTCAGCCTGCAAAGCGGATATCGAGGCTTCTGAGGTAGGTCTGGAGGCCGGCATCCTGAATCGGCAGCAACAGGGCGGTGCTGCCGCTTTCGTTCACGTGGGCGTGCCAGTGACCTGGCGGGGTGATGAAGGCGCCGCCGGCTTGCCAGTCGATGCGCTTGGGATTGCGGATCGTGTTGTCGGCATTCAGCTCCGTGCCCACCAGGGTGTAGCAGCCGGGCTC
Source organism: uncultured Cyanobium sp. (assembly GCA_964343525.1). Taxonomy (GTDB): domain Bacteria; phylum Cyanobacteriota; class Cyanobacteriia; order PCC-6307; family Cyanobiaceae; genus Cyanobium_A. The sequence goes on along the minus strand of CAYFKI010000009.1, from coordinate 2,006 downwards.
GCAGCTGATGATCAGATCCAGTGCCACCGATTGATGCCGGTGGGGGGCCTGGGTGGCCCCGGTGGGCACCATGCCGTACATGGCCCAGAGCACGTGGGTCACGGTGCGGGTGGCGGGCAGGTCTGTGTTGGCCAACAGCAGGCTGAGCCGGTTGCTCTGGGCACTGCTGGGATCGGCCGCCAGGGTGTCGAGTTCTGTTCTGAGCCAGTGGGCCGGATAGTGGGTGGCTTCAAAGCGCGGTTGGCTCGGCTCCACCCCCAGGTAGCTCAACAGGGGGGCATCGTGAACCCAATAGAGAACGCTGGTGGCCTTGGCCTCGAGCAAGGGATCGGCGCCAGCAGGCAGCACGAACAGATCCCCGGCCTCCCAGGTGAAGTCGGCAGCGGGGCTTCGGCCCTCGCTTGGGCGACTGCAGCGTCCACTGCCCGAGAGCACATAGAACAGCGAACTGGTGGCACGGGCGGCGGCTTTCACGCCTTCGCCGGCCTGGAGGCGCACAAAGTGGGCGGCGAGGGCCGGGCTGGTGGCGGGAGCATCGCAACCGATCTCGCTGCTGAGATCCAGGGCGATCACCCCACTGGGACCGCTGGCATGGAGCTCCGGCCCCCACTGGCGGTAAGGGATTGGCTCGGTGAGCCCCTTACGCACGGGGTTGGCCGCCTGGCGGTAATCAAACAGCAGGGCTTTGCTGACGTCTTTGACCTGGCTCATGCCATGACCTCCTTGCCAGACGGGCGATCCCATTGAGGCTCCTGCCGAGCATCCTGCCTGCAGCAACGGCTACGGCGGGAGCCTGCCGTCTGGCCGTTCAGGCGCCGATCAGCCACCGGCAACGGCGGGCACGATGCTCACCTCGTCACCATCGCCCAAGGCCGTGGCCTGGTTGTCGAGGAAGCGGATGTCTTCGCTGTTCACGTAAACGTTGAGGAAGCGGCGCAACTTGCCGGCCTCATCACACAGGCGGCCTTTGAGTCCGGGGTAGCGGCCATCGAGGGCCTCAATCAGGGCGTCAACGGTGGAGGCCTCGAGGGAGACGCTCGCCTCGTCGTTGGTGAATTTCTGCAGGGGGGTGGGGATCAGAACCGTGACGGCCATGGGGGAATCGAACAGGGGGGTAAGGAGTGGAAGCGAAGGCAAGCACGCGGCCCTAGGCCGTTGTTGCCAAGGCTTGGGGCTGGACTAGCCCGCCTGGGCCGCTTGCCAGGCAGCTTTGAAGCTGTCGAGGTTGGCTTCGATTGTGTAGGGCTGGCCGATCTGGTCGGCCACGGCTTCGGTGGTTTTGAGACCGTTGCCGGTGATGTAGGCCACGGTGGTTTCGTCGGGGTTGATCTTGCCCTGCTCCACCAGTTTTTTGAGCACGGCGATGGTGGTACCGCCTGCCGTTTCGGTGAACACACCCTCGGTTTCTGCCAGCAGCTTGATGCCTTCGATGATTTCGGCATCGGTCACGGCCGCAATGTTGCCGTTGGTTTTGTTGGCGATATCGATGGCGTAGGGGCCATCGATATCGCCAACAAAACCAACGGCAACATTGCGGGCGTGACC
>CAYFKI010000009.1:0-451 GCA_964343525.1 uncultured Cyanobium sp. | reverse complement strand
GCGATCGACTTGGCAATGGTGTTGGGCTTCACCGGGGTGATGAAGTCGCGGCCTTCGGCAAAGGCCTGGGCGATCGGTGAGCAGCCCTCTGCCTGGGCACCGCTGAAGCGCACGGCTTTCTCCTCCACCAAGCCCACCTTGATGAATTCATCAAAGCCCTTGCGGATTTTGGTGAACAACGACCCTGAGGCCAAGGGAGCGACGATGTGGTCGGGCAGTTGCCAGCCCAGCTGTTCGATCACTTCGTAGCCGAGGGTTTTGGAGCCTTCCGAGTAATAGGGCCGCAGGTTGATGTTCACAAATCCCCAGCCGAAGGTGTTGGCCACTTCCGAACACAGCCGGTTCACCTGGTCGTAGTTGCCATGCACCGCCATCAGGGTGGGGTTGTAGATCAATGTGCCGAGCACCTTGCCCAGTTCCAGGTCACTGGGGATGAACACACAGCACTCCA
>CAYFKI010000008.1:2914-15930 GCA_964343525.1 uncultured Cyanobium sp. | reverse complement strand
AATGGCCTTCCCTACGCCTTGCCCATTCACCCCAATCTGGTGCACCTCACCATTGGTCTGTTTTCGATTGCGATTGGATTTGATATCGCTGGCGCGCTTTATCCAGTGGAGAAGCGGCTATTCCGTTTTCTTGATCTTCCAGTCACCCGGCAGGGCTTTCACGATGTGGGTTGGTACAACCTGCTGGCCTGCGCCATTGTCAGTTTTTTCACGGTCGGCGCCGGATTTTTCGAGATGCTGCTGGCCGTTCCGCTCCCAGGCGTGACGAGCACCATTGGCCTGAAAAGCATGGAAACCATGCTCTGGCATGGCGTTGGCGGTGTGCTGATTCTGTTGGTGATCGTGGCCATGACCGTATGGCGTGGCTACCAGCGCTTTCGTTGGCGCAAAGACATGGGGCGTCAGGTGCAATGGCTTTATCTCCTGGTGGGATCCGGGATGCTGTTGGTGATCGGCTTGCACGGCACCCTCGGCGCGGAGTTGGCGGCGGAGTTCGGCGTCCATATCACCGCTGACCAGTTGCTCGCAGCTGGCGCTGATCTCAAGGAGGCCCTGCCATGAGTCAGTCATCCCCGCTCCCGTTCAAGCCGTCGTCGGCCATTGCTCTGGCCTTGGCCGTTGGCGCCCTGGCCGCCTTCAGCTGGTGGATGGGCCAGCAGGCCTACCACTGGTTGCCGGTGCAGGCCTCCACGGCAGCTCCCTTAGTGGATGGGCTGTTCAGCTTTGAAACGGCCCTTGGCACCTTTGTTTTCGGCGGGGTCACGGCGGTGATCCTGTGGGTGGTGGTGATGCACCGGGCCGAGAAGTACGACGAAACCGACGCCGTGCCGATCGAGGGCAACCCCAAGCTTGAAGTGATCTGGACCGTGATCCCCCTGGTTGTGGTGATGGCCATTGCCGTCTACGCCATGCGGGTCAACACCACGCTGGGTGTGCTCGGTCCGATGGAGCACATTCACATGGCCAGTCCTTCTGAAGAGCAGGGGGGCTACGCCGGGGATCGCCTGCCTGCTGAGCAGATTGAGGTGGTGGCCCGTCAATGGTCGTGGGAGTTTCGCTATCCCGAGGCCCATGTCTCCTCCACGGAATTGCACGTACCGGTGGATGAGCCGATCACCTTCCGACTGGTATCGGAGGACGTGATCCATGGTTTCTTCATTCCCGCCTTCCGCCTCAAGCAGGATGTGATCCCCGGCCGGGCGATCAATTTCAACATCACCGCGACCCGCGAGGGCCGCTATCGCTTACGGGATTCGCAGTTCAGTGGCACCTGGTTTGCCGCCAACCAGGCGGATGTGGTGGTGGAAAGCCAGGAGGCCTACCAGCAATGGCTCAAGCAGGCCGCCTCAGAGCCGCTTCAGCCCGGGATCAGTGATGCGGTTCAGCAGTATCAAGATCGCCAGAAACTGAAAAATCCTGGTTGGGCAACGGTGGTGCCTGCGCCTCCACCCCAGGTGAATGTTCCCGGATCCAACACCCTGCCTCACGACGCCTGAGCCCGATGACTTCTGCCAGTTTCCCTGCCAATTACGCCCATCCAGAAGAGGGCTCCTGGACCCGCTACTTCGGCTTTAACACCGACGCCAAGGTGATCGGGATCCAATACATCGTGTTGGCCTTTTTCTATTTCCTGATCGGTGGTCTGCTGGCCATGATCATTCGCGGCGAATTGATCACCCCGGCTGCCGATTTGGTCGATCGCACGGTGTACAACGGCATTTACACCATGCACGGAACAATCATGTTGTTCCTGTTTGTTTTTCCCGTGCTCAATGGGCTGAATAATCTCCTGATCCCCACCATGATCGGCGCGCCCGACATGGCGTTCCCCCGACTCAATGCGGTTGCCTTTTGGTTGGTGCCCATTTTTGGCACCCTGCTGATTGCCAGTTTCTTTGTGCCCGGAGGGCCGGCCTTTTCCGGCTGGTGGTCTTACCCCCCGGTGAGCATCCAAAACCCTATTGGCCATTTTGTGAATGGCCAAGGTCTTTGGCTCACGGCTGTGGCCCTGTCCGGGGTGTCTTCGATCATGGGCGCCGTGAATTTTGTGACCACGATCCTGCGTATGCGCGCTCCTGGCATGGGCTTTTTCCGCATGCCGGTGTTCTGCTGGACAGCGCTCGCCGCCCAGAGTTTGCAGCTGATTGGATTGCCTGCCCTCACAGGTGGGGCCGTGATGTTGCTGATGGATCTCACCTTTGGCACCAGCTTTTATCGCCCTGAAGGCGGTGGTGACCCGGTGCTTTATCAGCACTTTTTCTGGTTCTATTCCCACCCGGCTGTGTATGTGATCATCCTGCCGGTGTTTGGGATTTTCTCCGAACTCTTCCCCGTTTACTCCCGCAAGCCCCTGTTTGGTTATGTCTACGTGGCGCTGGCGTCCTTCATCATTGTGGGCCTGGGCTTGATTGTGTGGGTTCACCATATTTTCCCCAGTGGTGTGGCCCAGTGGATGCGCAACTTCTTCATGTTCAGCACCATGCTGATTGCTGTGCCCACGGGGGTGAAGGTGTTTGCTTGGCTGGGCACCATCTGGCGCGGCAAATTGCGACTCACCACGCCGATGTTGTTTTGCTTGGGTGGCCTGTTTAATTTTGTTTTTGCCGGTGTGACCGGGGTGATGCTGGCCACCGTTCCGGTGGATATCCACGTGAGTAATACCTATTTCGTGGTGGGCCATTTTCACTACGTGATTTACGGGGCCGCGGTGATGGGCATCTTCGCCGCCATCTACCACTGGTTCCCCAAGTTCACCGGCCGCATGCCCTACGAGGGCTTGGGCAAGTTGCACTTCCTGCTCACCTTTGTGGGCGCCAACCTCAATTTTCTTCCCATGCACCCCCTGGGCCTGATGGGGATGCCCCGGCGGGTGTCCTCCTACGACCCTGAATTTGCCTTCTGGAATGTGCTTGCCAGCCTGGGAGCTTTTCTGCTGGGCGTTTCGATCATTCCCTTCTTGCTCAACATGGTGAGCTCTTGGGTGCGGGGCGATCGGGCCCCGGCCAACCCCTGGAATGCCATTGGCCTGGAGTGGCTGTTGCCATCCCCTCCTGCCGAAGACAACTTCGGTGAGAACGTGCCCACCGTGATTTCCCGCCCCTATGGCTACGGCACCGGTTTACCGCTCGTTGAAAACCAGCAGGCCTACGAACGGGCCCTTCAGGAGGCCTAACCCATGACTCTCTCCAACCCAACCGGCTCCCTGCCCGACCCCCATGCAGCCCATGGTGAAGGCCATGGGGCCCATGCCAACCACAACCTCACCGGCTTCATCATTTTCCTGTGCTCAGAAAGTGTGATCTTTCTGGCCTTTTTCAGTGGCTATGCTCTGCTGAAAACGTCGGCCCTTAATTGGCTGCCCCCTGGTGTTGAGGGGCTCGAGGTGCACATGCCGCTGATCAACACGGTGGTGTTGGTTTCAAGCAGTGGCACGATCTATCTGGCGGAGCGCTTTAAGGCCAAGGGGAGCATGGTCCTCTTTCGCGCTTTTTGGCTCATGAGCATGGCCATGGGGGCCTACTTCCTCTATGGCCAATACGTGGAATGGCACGGACTTGCCTTTGGCTTCACCTCGGGCACATTCGGTGGAACTTTTTATCTCCTCACAGGCTTCCACGGTTTGCATGTGGCCACGGGAATTGGCCTGATGGGTTTGATGCTGATCAAATCCTTTATCCCCGGCAACTATGACGGTGGCGAACAGGGGGTGGAGGCAACATCACTCTTTTGGCACTTTGTGGATGTCATCTGGATCATCCTCTTTATCCTGATTTATGTGTGGCAATAACCCGTCCCTTTCGATGGAAATCCTGGGAGTTCACCGATGATCATTGATGACATCACCTACGACCTGATTGTGGTGGGCACGGGTGCTGCTGGTGGCACCCTGGCTGTTGAACTTGCCACATCGGGTTTGAAGGTGCTCTTGCTGGAGCGGGGCCAGCAGATGCCGATTGAGGATCAGAACGTTGCGGATGTGGGGCTGTTTCGCAAGGATCGCTACCACTCCAAGGAGCAGTGGTTTGGCACCGATGGGGATCCCTTCTCGCCCCAAACCATTGATGCCCTAGGTGGCAACACCAAGATTTGGGGTGGTGTGCTGGAGCGCATGCGAGAGCGGGAGTTTGCGGGGCTGGCCCTGCAAGAGGCCGTCTCGCCCGCCTGGGGACTCGACTACAACGCCATGGCCCCTTGGTACGAGCGGGCCGAGACCCTCTATCGGGTGCATGGTCGTAGCGGCGTGGATCCCACCGAGCCGGCTCGGCAGTCGGACTACGCCTATCCACCAAAACCGATGGAGCCGTTTCTGGTGGAACTGCGCGCTGCCCTGGAGCGCCATGGCACCCATCCCTACGACCTGCCGCTGAGTTGGTCGGAATCGGCTCAGGATCCCTCGGGCGATGCCGAGCTGTTTGGCGTCGATCAGGCCCTGGCTAGCCAGGGGGGAATCACCTTGCGCACCGGTGCCCAGGTCACCCGCTTGCACGTCAACCCGTCAGGCAATGAGGTGCGCGGGGTTGAGGCCAGTGTGGATGGCCAGAGCTGGTTGTTTTTGGCCCATCACGTGGTGTTGGCGGCTGGTGCCTTCAACAGCGCGGCCATCTTGTTGCGTTCGGCTACCGATCACCATCCCCGGGGGCTGTCCAATGGCTCCGATCAGGTGGGCCGCAACCTGATGCATCCCCAGCTCACCTCCATCCTGCAATTGGCCGCGGAGCCCAATTCCGGGCGCTATGCCCGCAGCTTGGGTGTGAGTGATTACCTCTGGGGCGACCAGAACGTGTCGTTCCCCTTGGGCACCCTGCAGACCGGCGGTGGCGTGTTGCAGGACGCCCTGTTTGCCGAGTCTCCGCCGGTGTTGTCGCTGGTGACCAAGTTGCTGCCCAACATGGGTCTGGAGCAATTGGCCGCCCGCTCGGTGAGCTGGTGGGCGCTCAGCCCGGTGTTGCCCGATCGCCACAACCGCATCACCCTGCGCGGCGATCGCCTCCAGGTCACCTACGTCCACAACAACCGGGAAGCGCACGATCGGTTGGTCTATCGCTGGATCGACACGCTCAAGGCGGTGGAGGCCGATCCCCTTACCCACGTGGTGAAAACGGCACCCACCCACCCCCGCGGTGAAGCTCCCCTTTCCGTTGTGGGGTATGCCTGCGGCACCTGCCGGATGGGTGACAACCCTGCCACGTCCGTGGTCAACCTGGATGGCCGCAGCCATGAGGTGGCCAACCTCACCATTGCCGACGCCAGCGTCTTCCCCGGCTGCCCGGCCGTTGGCCCTGGTCTCACGGTGATTGCCAATGCCCTGCGCATCGCACACCAGCTCAAACAGGAGTTCCGATGACAACGGCTACCACGGTCGCTGAGATCCAACGGATCGCCGAGCGCGATCAGGGCCTGGCTCCTTGGATGTTGTGGGGCAGCTACCTGCCGGAGCGCCAATGGGGCACCGTTCGCGAGGACTATTCCGCCGATGGCAATGCCTGGGAGTTCTTCCCCCATGACCATGCCCGTTCACGGGTGTATCGCTGGGGCGAAGATGGCCTGCTGGGGATCTGTGATGAACAGTGTCGGCTGTGTTTCTCCCTTGCCCTTTGGAATGGTGCCGACCCGATTCTGAAGGAACGACCCTTTGGGCTTGGCAACCCCGAAGGTAACCATGGCGAAGACATCAAGGACTACTACTTCCACATCGCCAACACCCCGACCCACAGCTACATGCGGGGGCTTTACAAGTATCCCCAGACGGAATTTCCCTATCAGCATCTGGTCGATGAGAACGGCAGGCGTGATCGCAGCCAGCCTGAATATGAGCTGGTGGATACGGGAATCTTTGATGAACAACGCTATTTCGATGTGGAGATCGCGTATGCGAAGGCATCGGCTACCGATATCCTGATTCGTATCCAAGCCACCAACCGGGGGCCTGAGGCGGCGCCGCTCACCCTGCTGCCCACCCTGTGGTTACGCAACACCTGGGGTTGGGGTTATCCCGATGAGGTGCGCAAGCCGATGCAGCTCTCGGGTGATCGTTTGATCACACCGGTTTTGGCCGATCTCGACGCCTATGAACTGTGCAGTCGGGATCAGGGTTCGTGGTTGTTCACCGACAACGAAACCAACCATCAACGGCTCTATGGGCAAGACAACCCAACGCCCTATCAAAAGGATGGTTTCCATCGCTACTTGATTGATCAGGAAGCAGGGGCCATCAATGTTGCCCAGACCGGTACCAAGGCGGCCCGGTTGCTGCAGCGGACCCTTGCCCCCGGGGAAACCTGGACGGTGGACCTGCGTCTACGCGCCGTGCCCGCCGGTTCGGAGTCGGGCTCTCCCCAGGATCCCTTCGGCGAGGGCTTTGATGCGCTGTTTGCTTTGCGCGAATCGGAATGGCACGACTTCCAAAGTTTTTGTGCCCCGGGCCTCTCCGATGAAGACCGTCTGATCCATTCCTCGGCGTTGGCGGGTCTGTTGTGGTGCAAAAAATATTACGGATGGAGCGTGCTTCGCTGGCTTGAGGGGGATCCGACCCAGCCGGTCCCGCCAGCGAATCGCTGGCATACCGAGACGGCGTTGTGGAGCCGCATGCATGCCCATGAAATCATCTCCATGCCAGATGCCTGGGAATACCCCTACTTCTGCCAATGGGATTTGATGTTCCATGCGGTGGCCTTCACCATTCTCGATCCAGCCACGGCGAAGCAGCAGTGTTTGCTGCTGCGCTCACCCCATTTCACCGCCTCCAGCGCCCAAACCCCGGCCTATGAATGGGCCCTCTCCGATCCGAACCCGCCGATCGGCGCTTGGGCCGTGATGCGCATCTATCAAATCGATCGCAAGCATTCAGGCAAGGGCGATTTGGTGTTTTTGCGGGCTGCTTTGCGCAAGTTGTTGTTGGAATACGGCTGGTGGGCCAACCGTAACGATCGCTCGGGCGACAGTATTTTTGATGGGGGCTTCCTCGGTCTCGACAACATTGCTGTGTTCGATCGTCGTTTTCCGCTCTCCGATGGCAGCCGGATCGAGCAGAGTGATGGCACGGCATGGATGGCTTCCTTGAGCCTCAATCTCCTCAACATCTCTGTTGAGTTAAGCAAGGAGGAGCCTGAATACAGCGATATCTGTGAGCGTTTTGTCTACGACTTTGTGCAGCTGGCCATTGCCCTCAATGCTCCCTCGAATCACAATTTCCTCAATTGGGATGACGATGATGGCTTCTATTACGACGTGATCTCCAGGCCCGACGGCTCCTCGGACTACCTGCGGACCCGTTCGGTTGCGGGCTTGGTGCCCCTGCTCGCCGTGTCGAGTTTTGACCGTGAAACGGTCGAGCGCCTGCCCGTGTTGGATGTGCTCAACAGCATGAAGTGGTTCCTGCATGAGCGCACCACGCCCACCTGGCTCGAGCACCATCTCGGTCAATGGCACAACGATCGCATCCTTTACACCCTGGTGCCCGAAGATCGCCTGCGGCGCATTTGTGAGCGGCTGTTTGACGAGGAGGAATTCCTCTCCCCCTATGGCATCCGGGGGCTCTCCAAGGTGTATGAGGCGAAGCCCTACAGCTATACCGAGGGTTCAGACCATGAAACCCTGGCCTACAGCCCGGCGGATAGCCCGGTTGCCATGTTTGGCGGCAATTCAAACTGGCGCGGCCCCGTGTGGATGCCGATCAATTTTCTGTTGATTGAATCGCTGCAGAAATATGCCCATTTCTATGGCGATAGCTTCAAGGTTGAATTCCCGACCGGATCCGGCAACTGGATCAACCTGTGGGATGCCTCCTTGGAGCTTGAGAAACGCTTGGTCGGAATTTTCCGCCGCGATGGATCGGGTCGGCGTGCCTTCAATGGCTCCGTTGATCTGTTCCAGAATGATCCCTATTGGCGTGATTTGATGCTCTTCAATGAGTATTTCCATGGCGACAATGGCCGCGGTGTGGGTGCATCCCACCAAACCGGCTGGACCGCCATGGTGGCCAAGATGCTCAAGCAACTCAGCCGTTACTCCTCCGGTTAAGCCTATTGCCCGTTTATTGCATTGCCTGTTTGGCGCACTGCCCGTCTGAAGCATTGTTCATTTGACGCATTGCCAGTTTGACGCCTTGCTCTAGCGATCCACCGCTTATTTCTTCCGCACCATGACCCATCCCTCCGCCACCACTGAACTTCCCGGGCCTCCGATTGTGAGTTCCCCCCTGCCCAATGCGCAGCAACTGCAGGTGTCCGATGGCGCCCACTTCGATGTGGTGATCATTGGGAGTGGAGCCGGTGGTGGCACCTTGGCCCGCCATCTCGGATCGAGTGGCCTGAAGGTGCTTGTGCTGGAGCGCGGCGACTGGCTGCCCCAGGAGCCCCAGAACTGGGATGCGGAAGAGGTGTTCCAAAAAAATCGCTACGTGTCCAAGGACACCTGGCTAGACAAACACGGCAAGGCCTTTCAGCCCGGGAGCCATTACTTCGTGGGTGGTGCCACCAAGATGTATGGCGCGGCCCATTTCCGCCTCCGGCAACAGGATTTTGAGGAGCTGGCCCATTTCGATGGCATCTCCCCCGCCTGGCCCCTTCGCTATAGCGATTTCGAGCCCTATTACCAGCGGGCTGAAGAGATGTACCACGTGCATGGCCAGCGGGGGGAGGATCCCACCGAGCCGCCATCCACGGCCCCCTATCCCCATCCGCCGATCGCCCACGAGCCGCGGATGCAGAAGCTGGTGGACGACCTGCGCTCAGCGGGTTTGCATCCCTTCCATGCACCCACCGGGGTAATGCTCGATGAGCAGAATCTGCCCTTCAGCCGTTGCCGCAAGTGCAATTGCTGTGATGGCTTTCCCTGCCTGGTGCACGCCAAGAGTGATGCCGATGTGCTGGGGATGCGACCGGCCCTGGCTTCTAGTTCGGTGTCCTTGCTCACCCGAGCCCATGTGCAGCGCCTGCTCACCGATGAAAGCGGCCGTGTGGTCAAGGCGGTGCAACTGGAACGGGATGGGGAGCCCCTCACCGTGCATGGCGATGTGGTGGTGGTGAGCTGTGGTGCCGCGAACAGTGCTCGCCTGTTGTTGATGTCGGCCAACGACAAGCATCCCAATGGCTTGGCGAATGGCTCCGATCAGGTGGGTCGCAATTACATGTATCACAACAGCAAGGCGATGGTGGCCTTGTCCCATGAACCGAATACCACCGTTTTTCAGAAAACGGTTTCCGTGAACGATTGGTATCTCGGCGATGCCGATTTTGACTATCCGATGGGCAATATCCAGATGACCGGGAAGACCAATGGCACGATCATGAAGGGCTATGCCCCCCTAGAAACCTTCCTGATGCCTGGGTGGTCGATGGACAAGATCGCCGAGCACGCTGTTGATTTTTGGATTTCTTCTGAAGATCTTCCCGATCCTGATAACCGGGTCACGGTGGATGGCAAAGGGCAAATCACCTTGAGCTACACGCCCAACAACCAGAGTGCGGGTAAGCACCTGTATTCACGGCTCACCTTCTTGCTGGATCAGCTCTATCTCAAAAATCACCTGGTGGAGCGTCAGATCTACATCAAGAGTGAGATGTCCATTGCGGCCGTGGGGCACCAGGCCGGCACCTGTCGCTTCGGCAAGGATCCCGCTACCTCGGTGCTCGATCTCCACTGCAAAGCCCACGAACTCGACAACCTCTACGTGGTGGACACGAGCTTCATGCCCACCATCGGGGCGGTGAATCCCTCTCTCACGGCCATCGCCAATGCGCTGCGGGTGGGGGATCATCTCAAGGAGCGTTTCCACCGTTGAGGGCCCCTGGCGTGATCGACTCCTTGGCTCACCGGCTCAAGCAACGATCCCGCTCCCTCCAGGCCTGGGTTCGTTGCCAGGCCCACGATCCCGAAGGCCAGGTGCTGCTCGCGCTTGGCGGCGTGGGAGCTCTGCTGGGTGGATGGATTCTGTTTTGGCCCGTCCCAACCGAGGTGGTGGGAAGCGGCGTGATGATTGTTCCTACGGGGGCCCGGGTGATCGATTCCCGCGCCGAGGGCCAGATCCTGTCGATCGATGTGTCGGTGGGCGAAACGGTGCACAAGGGGCAGCCCCTGATCACCCTCTATCTGCCCACCCTCGATCAGGAGCTGCGGCGTCAGCAGCACGATTTGCAGCAACTGATCGCCATCAATGCCACCCTCGACCATCGCGATGCTGTGCGTCTGGGGGCGGCCCAGCGGGTGCGAGACACCTCCATGGCCAAGCTGGAGCGGGAGCGCCTCAGGCTCAGTGCGCTGCGCAGCACCTACAACCAGAAGGTGAGTGATTTCCGGCTGCTTGCTCGCCGGGAGGTGGTGGCTCCCTTGGCGGAGGAGGTGGTGTCCACGGAGGATCGGGCTACCCAGATCGCCGTTGCGATTGAAAATCTGCGCATCCGTGAGAAGGAGGTGCAGGATGCCTATGAAAAGGTGAAGCTCGACATCGCCACCGAGCAGCAACGCCGGCTTTACCGCATCGACGACACCCGTCGAGCACTGCGGGTCACCAAGGCAAGGCTGGGCTATGAGGGCACCTTGTTGGCCGATCGCGATGGCCGGATCCTCGACCTCCAGGTGGTGCGCGGCCAAACGGTGAAGGCGGGTCAGCGGCTTGGCACCCTGGGCGGTCAGCAAGGCGATCCGCTCCTGGCGGTGGCCTATTTCCCGCCAGCGGATGCCCGGCGCTTGCAGGTGGGCTTACCGGTGGAGGTGGTGCCTGATTGGAATGAACGGGGGCGCTTTGGTGGGATCTTCGGCCGCGTGCAACGGGTGAGCGTGTTGCCGGCCACCCGCGAAGATGTGGACACCACGATGGGCAGTCCCCAGCTGGCAGATGCCCTGGTTAGAAGTGGCCCGGTGATGCGCGCCGACATCACCCTCGAGCGATCGGGACGCGGAGTTGATGGTTACCGCTGGACCCTCTCCCGCGGTAGCAGTGTGTTTCCGATCCACGAGGGCCTCACCCTGAAGGCCCACGGTTACGTGGAATGGCGCACGCCGATCAGCTACCTACTACCGGTGGTGCGGGAGCTCACCGGCTCCTACCGCAACCTCTCCCAGGAATCCCAGGATCGGCCCCAGACCCGCCAGGAGGGAACGTTGCCATGAGGTCGTCATGAAGCTGAGGTTGCCATGAAGTTGAGCTTGCGCTGGATGTTGCCGCCCCTGCGGCGGGAGTTACCCCTGCTGGTCGTTGAGATCAGCCTGCTGGTGGTGTTGCTGCATGCCAATGCACCCGAGGTGTGGTTCTGGTTTCTCGTGCTGCTCACCCTGCTGGTGTGGCGGAGTTGGGCTTGGCATTGGCGGCGCCAGCAGGCCCAGAACCAGGAGCTTGAGGCCCTGGCGGCAGCGGAAGCACCAGCGGCAAACGCACCGGCGCCCCCGGCTGATCCGGCACCGTGATCAGTTCCCGCAGCAACTGGGCATAGCTCACATTCGAGAGGGTGACCGCTTCTGCCACGCTTTCCATCGTTTGCGTGAGGAGTCGAATGGTTTGGCTCACATCGGTGAAATTGGCTAGCCCAAGCTGATAGCGGGCGCGCACATCGCGGAAGGCCTCCCGCGCTGCGGCATAGGACGCCCGTGATGCCACGATTTGTCCGAGGGCTGCCCGGTGATCAAAAAAGGCGGCCTCCAGTCTTTGGCGGATGCCATTACGTTCGCGGGCCAGGGCCTGGTCGGTGCGTTCCGCAGCCGCCCGGCTGGCCGCCACGGCGCCGCTGGTCACGCCACCATCAAACAACCGCCAGCGCAACTGCAAACCCGCGGCCCAGTCGGCGCTTTGGCTGTAGAGCTCGGGGATGTGGGTGGCTCCGCAACAGCCGTGCAGATCGATCACCGGCTCATCAGAAATCACCTCCCCATAGCCCCCCTGGGCAAAGAGGCGCAGGCTTGGCAGCAGCTCGGCCGCGCGCCGGTTCGCCTGGTTGCGCAGGGCATCGCGGGCCGCCTGCAGGGCCAGGAGCTGGGGGTTCTGGGCATAGCCCTGGATCAGGGTTTGCTGCAGTTCCAGGGGCCAGGGGGGCTGGAGCGTCACCGCCTCAGGGGCCGTGATCGTGACATCAAAGGGCGCGTTGATCAGATTGCTGAGTTGGCGTTGGCGGCTCAACCGCAGGGCCTCCGCTTGCTCCAGCCGGTAGCGGCTTTGCTGCAGCTCCGCATCCGCCCGAAGCAAATCCAGCCTGGGCACCAGGCCCGAGCGTTTGAGGGCGGCCACTTCCTCGCGCACGATGGCGTCGTTGTTCAACACTGCCTGGCGCACGCGGCGCAGTTGCTCGGCCAGCTGCAGGCCGTAGTAGGCCAAGCTCACGTCGAGTTGGAGTTGGCGTAGGCGGTTGGCATAGCGCTGCTTGGAGGCCTTGAGTTCATCTTTTGTTTCAGCCAGCGCGGCATTGCGCTCAAAACTCACCAACTCCCAGCTGATGCCAAAACCCGCCTCGGCGGTTTGCAGGTTTTGCTGGATTTGGTTCCAGCCACCGGTTTGCACCAGAAAGGGTGAGCCCGCCGGATAGATGCCCTCGTTGCCCTGCCAGGCGGTGCTGTTGGTGCGGATCTGGCTGTAAGCCGAGCCCGCCAGCAGGGAGAGCTCCGGCCAGAACCGGCCGCGCACCGAGGTCAGCCACCCCTGGCGTTCCCTCACGGCGGCCCCTTGCTCGGCCAGTTCGGGGTCGTTGCGAACCGCGACCTCCAGGGCGAGGGGCAGGCTGAGGGAGACCTCCCGGCGGATCTGCACGGCCTGGGGCGAGGAGGGAATGGCCCCGGGTGCGGGCGCTTGGAGGCTGGCGAGGAGTGCCTGGTCGCTGGTTCCGGGGGAGCCGGATGTGGGTTGGCGGGTTTGGGGGCGTTGGGATGGCAGCGTTTGATCGAGCAGCTTCATGTCTCGCTCAAAGCGATCCAGGCTGCGCAGCAAGTTGGCGGAGGGTTGCGGCAGGGGCTCGGCGCGCAAACCTCCCCATGGGGCCATGCCCTGGACCAGCACCACGCTGAGGGTGGTGGTGAGGGCCCTGGTTAGAGCC